>JAFWVC010000099.1 GCA_017518415.1 Clostridia bacterium | reverse complement strand
AGTATTAGAACTGGTAGTTGATGCCGATGCCGATGAGCAAAGCCGCCGCCGCGTGAGCGGCGTACAGCAGCCAGCCGTAGCGGGGCGAACCGAGCATATCGGCCCCGACGGCGCCGACCAGAAAGGCCGGGCCCGCGCAGACGCAGAAGCGCAGCATCCGCCGGGCCTGCGCCTCGTTGATCAGCCCTTGTTTATACAACTCGCCGACGGCAGCCGCCCCGGTAGGATATCCGCCGACGAACGCCAGCAGAATGGCCGGGGCACAGCAGCCGGGCAGGCCGAACAGAGCCATCGTCACCGGGCGCAGCGGGCGCGCCAGCGCCGCGCACAGGCCGGAGCGGACAAAAAAGCCGCTCAGGATCAGGAACGGGAACAGCGAGGGAATCAACACCGCCGCGCACAGCGACAATCCGCGGCTCACGCCGGCCGCCGCCGCCCGGGGCAGCAACAGCAGCGCGGCCGCGGCCGCAAGCAGCGCCGCGGTCCATCCCAGCAGGCGCAGCCGGCGGCCGGATATTACACGAACAAACATAGCCGGTCTCCTTTCTGCCCTATTGTATGCCGGCGCGGCAAGCATGATTCCTGCCGCCCGGGCATAGAATGGCGGTGGAAACGGAGGCGGTCGCATGAAGCGGGGAAAGGCGGGGCTCCGCCGGTTCGAAAAGCAGGCCGCTCTGCCGGCCGGATTTTTGCAGCCTGCCGCACGGATCGAACTGTGCGAGCGGCAGCAGGCGATCCTGGAAGGATGCAGCGCGCTGTTGTGCTGCGGCGAGGAAGAGATCACGCTGAAAACGGCCCGCGGCGCCGTGCGCATCCGCGGCGCCGGGCTGCTGCTGCAGGTACTTGCGGAAACCGAGGCGGTCGTGACGGGCGAGATCCTGTCCGTGGAGTTTGTATAAAGGAGGAACACATAGTGCCGACGGCATGGGTGGATTGGGCGGCCGGTTGGGTGGAATGGCAGGCGGAAGGCGGCGCGGCCGACCGGCTGCTCAATATCGCCCGGGAACAAAAAATCACGGTGTGGCGCATCCGGCAGCGGGATATACAGCTGCACGCCTGCTGCCGCGCGCGGCGGTACGGCGGTCTGCGGCGGGCGGCCCGGCGGTGCGGGATGCGTATGCGGGTCGTCCGGCGGCACGGGCTGCCGTTTTTTCTTTTCCGGCACCGGCACCGCACAGGGCTGCTGGCGGGGATCGCGCTGTCTTTGCTGCTGATATGGCAGCTGTCCGGGCGGATCTGGATCACACAGGTACAGGGCGGTACCGACGAACTGGCCGGGCAGGTGATGCAGGTGCTGCGGCCGCTGGGTATCCGCCCCGGGGCGCCGCTCCCGCGGGAAGGAACGGAGCAGATCCGTCTGGAGGCGATGGAACAACTGCCGCAGGTGTCGTTTTTGTCTATTGTGTTTTCCGGGTGCCGGGCGCAGGTCATTGTGCGCCCGCGGGAAACGCCGCCGCCGATTGACACGCTGCCGGTCCATCTGATCGCTGCGGCGGACGGAGTGGTGCGCCGGGTGGTAGTCGGCAGCGGTACGCCGCTCGTTTCGCCGGGGGACGCCGTGCGGGCCGGTGATCTGCTGATCAGCGGCATACGGGAGGAACCGCACGCGACCCGTCTGCTGACGGCTCGCGGCGAGGTATGGGCCGAAACGCGGCGGACGTACCGTTTTACCGTGCCGCTGCGCGAGCGGCAGCTCGTGCCGGAGGGGGAGACGATCTATCTGCCGCAGCTGTACGTTTTCGGTTTGACGATTCCGCTGTACGGCAGCGGCGCGCTGCCGCCGGACTATGTGGTCGACCGGCGGGAGGCGGAACTGACGGCCCGCGGCCGGCAGCTGCCGGTGGGCATCCGCTGTGTGCGGCTGCGGCAACCGGTGGAGCGCACGGTGCTGCGCACCGAGGAGCAGGCCGGGCAGATGCTCCGCCGGCAATGGAGCGAACAGTGCGCCGCCCTGCAGCGGGAAAAGATTACCGTGCTGCACACCCGGAAGCAACTTGACACGCAGGAGCAGGCCGTTTGCCTGACCGTCGAGTGCGCCTGCCTGGAGAATATCGCCGCGCCCGCACAAGTACTGAAAAACTTTGGCAAAAATTCATAAAATATTTAGGTAATTTTGATAATGACAACCAAAAGAGAAAGGGATATACTATGAAGGGGAAATGGGAGGTCCGGCCGTCCGCGGCGGGGCTCCCGCCGAAAAAGGATGGGAGGCGTCGCCTTGTTTGAACAAAGTATCAGCGCGGACCGGATGGAGCAGGTCGTTGCGTTGTTCGGCAGCTTTGACGAAAATATCCGCCTGGTGGAAGAACATTTCGGCGTGTCGGTGATCAACCGGGACGGGGAACTGAAGGTTGCCGGGCCGGACGCCGAAAAAGTGGCCGGCGCCGTGCGGGCGCTGGGCGCGTTGCTGCAGCTGATCAACCGGGGCGAGGCGCTGAGCGAACAGAACGTGCGTTACGTGCTGATGCTGGTCGACGAAGGCAACGAGGAAAGTATGCCGGCCCTGTCCTCCGACAGTATCTGCATCAACGCCAAAGGCAAACCGGTCAAACCGAAAACGCTGGGGCAGAAGCAGTACATTGAAGCCATCCGCAACAACACGGTTGTTTTCGGGATCGGCCCGGCCGGCACCGGCAAAACGTATCTCGCGGTGGCGCTGGCGGTCAAAACCTTCCGCGAAAAGGAGGTCAACCGCATCATTCTGACCCGGCCGGCGGTCGAAGCGGGAGAAAAACTGGGGTTTTTGCCCGGCGACCTGCAATCCAAGGTAGACCCGTATCTGCGGCCGCTGTACGACGCGCTGTTCGACATGCTCGGGGCGGAAACGTACCAGAAGTATCTGGAACGCGGCAATATCGAAATCGCCCCGCTGGCGTATATGCGGGGCCGCACGCTGGACGACAGCTTCATCATCCTGGACGAGGCGCAGAACACCACGCCCGAGCAGATGAAGATGTTTTTGACCCGGCTTGGTTTCAACTCCAAAATGGTCGTCACCGGCGACCTGACGCAGATCGATCTGTCAGACCGGCGGCGCAGCGGGTTGCAGGACGCCGTGCAGGCCATGCGCGGCGTGGAGGATATCGCCGTCTGCCGGCTGACGGACAAGGACGTCGTGCGGCACCAGCTGGTGCAGCGCATCGTCAAAGCCTATGAGAAGTATGAAGGAAGGAAGGGAGCGAGATCCCATGGAAAAACTGAAGGTAGTCATTGAAAACAAGCAGAAAACGGTCAAGGTCCCGACCGGGCTGCGGCTGCTGATGCGCCGCTGTTGCCACGCCGTGCTGGAAATGGAGCGGTTCCCGTTCTGCGCGGAGGTGGACATCTCTCTGGTGGATAACGAGCAGATCCGGACCATCAACCGGGAACACCGGAAGATCGACGCCTCCACCGACGTGCTGTCCTTCCCGCTGGGAGAAAACGGGCAGTATGACACCAACCCGGCCACCGGAGCCAAAATGCTGGGCGACATCGTGCTGTCGATCGAGCAGGCGATGGAGCAGGCCAAAAACTTCGGCCATCCGCTGCAGCGGGAGGTCGGGTATCTGACGGTTCATTCGATGCTGCACCTGTTGGGGTACGACCACGTCAACGGCGGCATCGAGGCTGTGCGGATGCGCGAAAAGGAAGAACGGGTTATGTCGCAGATCGGTTTCCCGCGGGGCGGGAGTTACGTGCTGGGTTAACCGGCCGGGATTATGATACAGAGAAGAGGATTTCGGACTCATGATAACCAAGATGGATCATTTAAGGAACGTTGCCATTATCGCCCACGTGGATCACGGTAAAACGACGCTGGTGGACCAGCTGCTGCGTCAGAGCGGGATCTTCCGCAGCAACGAGCAGGTGGTCGAGCGCGTGATGGACTCGAACGACCTGGAACGCGAGCGCGGCATCACGATCCTGAGCAAAAATACATCCGTGCGCTACGGCGATATCAAGATCAATATTCTGGATACGCCCGGCCACGCCGATTTCGGCGGCGAGGTCGAGCGGATCCTGCAAATGGTGGACGGGGTGCTGCTGCTGGTGGACGCCTTTGAGGGCTGTATGCCGCAGACCCGTTTCGTGCTGAAAAAGGCGCTGGGACTGGGCAAGCGCCCGATCGTCGTCATCAATAAGATCGACCGGGACGGCGCCCGCCCGTCTGAAGTGATCGACGAGCTGATCGACCTGTTCATCGAGTTGGACGCCGACGAATCCCAGCTGGAGTTTCCGGTGGTGTACGCATCCGGCCGGGACGGGTACAGCTCGCTGGATCCCACCGTGCGTTCCGGCAACATGAAGCCGCTGCTCGACGCCATCGTCCGCTACGTACCGGCGCCGCAGGGAGACCCGGACGCGCCGCTGCAGATTCTGTTTTCCAACATCGACTATGACGATTACGCCGGCCGCATCGGCATCGGTCGCGTGGTGCGCGGTACCGTGCACAACGGACAAGCCGTGGCTGTGTGCAAGACCGACGGGACGGTCAAAAACGCAAGGATCGGCAAATTGTTCCAGTTTGAGGGCCTGCATCGCGTCGAGCAGGAGCAGGCCTCGGTGGGCGACCTGATCGCCGTGACCGGCATGGCGGACCTGAACATTGGCGAAACGGCCTGCGCGCCGGATGCTCCGCAGGCGCTGCCCTTCGTGCGGATCGACGAGCCGACCATTTCGATGCTGTTCATGGTCAACGACAGCCCCTTTGCCGGGCAGGACGGCAAATACGTTACCTCCCGCAACCTGCGCGACCGCTTGTTCAAAGAGGTGGAGACCAACGTCAGCATGCGGGTCAAAGAAACCGACAGCACCGACACGTTCGAGGTATCCGGCCGGGGCGAACTGCACCTGTCCATCCTGATCGAAACGATGCGCCGGCAGAACTTCGAGTTCGCCGTCAGCCGTCCGCGCGTGATCTATAAACGGGACGAAAACGGCAATCTGCTCGAACCGATGGAAATCCTGATGATCGAGGTACCCGAGCAATACGTGGGCGCCGTCATGGAGCGGCTGGGTACCCGCAAGGCGGAATTGAAAAACATGAACACCCGCAACACCGGCATCACCCACCTGGAGTTCCGGATCCCCGCCCGCGGGCTGATGGGATACCGGCAGCAATTTTTGACCGATACCAACGGCAACGGCATCATGAACAGCGTGTTCGACGGATACGACGAGTATAAAGGCGACATCCCGCAGCGGGTGCAGGGTTCGCTGGTGGTGTTCGAATCCGGCGAAACGACCAGCTACGGCCTGTTCAACGCGCAGGACCGCGGCACGCTTTTCGTCGGCCCGGCCGTTCCGGTGTACGAAGGGATGATCGTCGGCATGTCCCCGAAGGACGAGGATATTGCCGTCAACGTCTGCAAGAAAAAGCACGTGACCAACATGCGCGCGGCCGGCTCGGACGAAGCGCTGCGGCTGACCCCGCCGACCGTTTTCTCGCTCGAGCAGTGCCTGGAGTTTATCAACGATGACGAACTGCTGGAAGTCACGCCGCACAACCTGCGCCTGCGCAAGAGGGTCCTTTCCAAAGAGCAGCGCATGAAGGAAGCGGCCCGCCGGAAAGCCTGACCGGATGAAGCGGCCGGCGTTTACCGTAGGGCTTACGGTACTGGTTGCTTTTTTGATCGCGGGCGCGGCGGGCGCCCCGTCGGCGGCTCTGGCCGGCGTACTGTTGCTGGCGCTGTCCGCGGCGGCTTTGCTGATCCGCCCGGTGCGGCGCCGTACCGGGCCGGTCACCGTGTTGTGGACGGCCGCGTTGGCTTTTTGTCTGTTCGCCGCGTATCAGGTGTTTTGGGTGGACCGGCAGCTGGAACAAGCCGGGCGGACGGTGGCGTTGAGCGGGCAGATCACCGGGTATCCGGACGGAACGGACGGACAAACCGGCGTGCTGACGGTACGCACGGGCGACCTGCCCGCCGGGACCCGCGTGCTGATCCACGCCGGCGGCTTGACGCCGTATGCGCAGGTGCAGGGCACCTTTGCTCTGACGGCGCTCGATACCGGGAACGCGGCCGGGCTGTCGGCCCGGTCGGACGGGATCTTTCTGCGCGCCTACCCGCGTTCGATGCGCAGCATGCCGGCGCAGGATGAGCCCTGGTATGCCGCCGTCCACGCCTTCGGGCAGCGGATGGCCGACGCGGTTTGCGAACGGCTGCCCGGCGAGGAGGGTGCGCTGATCGCCGCCGTTTGTCTGGGAAGAAAAGCGCGCCTGAGCGCCGATACGACGGAGGCTTTCCGCCGGGCGGGGCTGGCGCATGTGTTGGCGCTGTCGGGCCTGCACCTGTCGGTGCTGACGGGAGCGCTTCTGCGGATATTGAAAAAGCTGCGGTTGCCGCGCGCCGTGCAGGCTGCGGTCACTGTGGCGGGAATATGGATTTTTGTGCTTGCGGCGGATGCCGGGGCATCGCTGCTGCGTGCGGCGGTGATGCTCACGCTGGCCGTCGCGGCCCCACTGTTGTTCCGTCGGGCGGACGGCCTCAACTCTCTGGGTGCGGCGCTGCTTTTACTGCTGCTGATGCAGCCCTGCGCCGCCTATGACGCGGGACTGCTGCTCTCGTTTGCAGCCACCCTCGGCATCCTGACGGTGTATCCGCCGCTGAAAGGATGGTTCGACGCCCGGCTTTTTTCCGCGCCGCCGCCGGAGAAAAGGATCCGGCGGCTCGGGCGCGCAGCGGCGCAATGGGCCGTGGCCGGCGTGTGTCTGTCGGTCAGCGCGGTGTGGCTGACCAACCCCGTTACGGCGATGTTTTTCGGTACCGTATCGGTTTTTACGCCGCTGGTCAACCTGGTCGCGCTGCTGCCCGCCGCGGGGACGATCACCCTCGGGTTGGCGGCCGCAGCGGGGCTTTGCGTGCCGGGGCTGCGGTACGGCGCGCCGGTTTTGTTGCTGCCGGCCGGGTTGTTGGCCCGGTTCTGTATATGGGCGGCTCGCACGGCGGCGGGCTGGCCGCTTCAATTTGAGGTGTCCGTGCCGGTCGGCTTACTGTTGACAGGCGTCACGGCGGCGGGCACGCTGGTTTGGCTGTATACGGCAAAGAGGAGAAGGGAGGCGCGGACAAATGACCCAGCAGCAGCTTCAGCAGGAGATCCGGAGCGGTAGTTTCCGCCCGGTATACGCGCTGTACGGGGAAGAGGCCTATCTCGTCTGCCATTTTGCCGACGCGATCGCCGCCGGCGTGTGCCGCGACGGGATGGCGGATTTCAACCGCCTGTCTTTCGACGGGCAGGAGTCGCCCTGGGACGATATAGAACAAGCCGCCCGTTCCATGCCGCTGATGGCGGAGCGCAAGTGCGTCACGGTGCGCAACTGCGACGTCGGCGCCGCGGGGGATAAGATTTTGCCGCTGCTGCAGGATCCGCCGGCGGACACCGTGCTGGTGTTCCTGTTTACCGCGGTGCAGCCGAACGCCAAAAGCGCCCGGTGGAAGGCCTTCCTTTCCGCCTGCGACAAAGCGGGCGGCACGCTGGAATGCAAGCATTTGGAAGAGCGGGAGCTGGTCCGGCTGCTGATCAAAGGCGCGGCGCGGCGCGGCTGCACCATGCCGGAACGGGCCGCACAGGCGCTTGTGGAGCGCAGCGGGGAGGATCTGCTGCTGCTGCATAACGAGCTGGACAAGCTGTGCGCCGTCGTCGGCCGCGGCGGCGACGTGACCGTCGGCATCGTGGAGCGGGCGGCCAGCCGCACGCTGGATTCTTCGGTATTCGCCCTGTCCAAGGCGCTGCTGCAAGGGCAGGCGGAGCGGGCGCTCGGCTTGCTGGACACTTTGCTGGAACAAAAAGAAGACCCGGTGGCCGTGCTGGCCGTGCTGGCCAACGCGTATGCGGACCTGTACCGGGTCAAAGCCGCACAGACGGCGGCGGTTCCGGCCGCCGAGGTGGGAAAATATTACGCCTACGGCGGGCGGGAGTTCCGGCTGCGCAACGCAGCCGCCGACGTACGGCGGCTGCCTTCCGGCGCGGCGGAGAAAAGTCTGGAATGTCTGGCCGCCGCGGACCGCCGCCTGAAAATGTCGCGCGCGGACAACCGCATCGTGCTCGAACAACTGCTGGTGCAGTTGGCCCGGATCGCCCGGGGAGAAGCGGTATGATCCGCATCCGGGAAGCCCTGGCGGTGGAGGGCAAATACGATGAAATGCGGCTGCGGCAGGCGGTGGATACGCTGATCATCCCCACCGGCGGTTTCCGCATTTTCAAGGACCCTGAACGGGTGGCGTGGCTGCGCCGCGTCGCGCGGGACCGGGGGCTGATCGTCCTGACCGACAGCGACGGGGCGGGGCTGGTCATCCGCGCGTATCTGCAAAAGGTGCTGCCGCCGCAGCAGATCCGGCAGGCGTATATTCCGCCGGTGCCGGGCAAGGAAAAACGCAAGCAGGCCCCCTCCAAGGAAGGGCTGCTGGGGGTGGAAGGCCTGCCGGCCGAAGTGCTGCTGGCCGCGCTGCGGCGCGCCGGCGCGCATATCGAAGGGGAGCAGACCGCGCCGCCGTTTGCGCTCACGCCGGCACAACTGTATCGGGACGGGTTGGCAGGCCGGCCCGGCAGCGCCGCGCTGCGGGCGCGTTTTCTGGCGCAGCTGGGTCTGCCGGCGCACATCACCCCCAAGCAGTTGCCGCAGGCGCTGCGCTTTGCGGTCACGCAGGAGGAATACCGCCGCACGTTGGCTGCCGCGCAGGATTTTTTGAAAAAATCGGAGGCAGGCGGTTGACAGGCCGCCGGCAAAATGATATAATAAGCACTGCTTTCAGAATATGCGAGAATGCTGGAACTGGCAGACAGGCACGTTTGAGGTGCGTGTGTCAATGACGTACGGGTTCAAGTCCCGTTTCTCGCACCAAAAATCCGGGTTTTTTAACCCGGATTTTTCTTTGCTCAAAATGCTCGAAAGCCTTGCTGTCATGCGGGTTTTTGAGCGTTTTCTGTTTTACATATAATGATTTTGCAATCGTTAAAAGTCGTGTGCGTTGCACACCGGTTGCACACATTTTTCATACAAGATGAATCAGAACTCACAAATCCGCACATTCGATTTATTGTCCGTCGAGTGTTACCATACAGCAGAAAGGAGGCGGTAACGCCATGAAACACACAAAACGGTCAAAAAAGTACATCGTTCTGGATGACTTTGAATGGAGAGCTCTTGTCAAAGGTATCAATGAATACCGCAAGCAAGTGATCGACCAAGACGGGTGCGTCGAGGCGGTAAATGGGCTTCTTTTGAAGATCATCGACGCTCCGACAAAGAAAATCAAAGTTTTGGAGGGATCAAAATGAAAGACACATATACAGGCGGTGTAGGGATCTGGGGACAGCGACACTACATATATCTAAAAGAGAATAAACCAAGTATGATCGGAGCGATGCGACTAAAGGGGAATCTAAAATCTTATCTAAGAGAAGTCAACGATCAGGCAGAGGAAATGCTCTTTCAATTGGTAAACCAGATGGCAAAGAAAGAAGGTATAGATGAGGCGCTTAAAAAGCGCGATCAACTCGGCTGGGTACAAAAAATGAACTCCATCCGCAACCGTGCCGAAGAGATTATACTTCATAGCTTAATCATGCCATGAAGATGAGAAGCGGGCTTTGAAAGCCCGCTTCATTTACGTGCGATCCGTGGTTAAGCCACTAGACAAAAGACAGATCATATCATTTACAAATTCAACTTTCTCCGCTGCAGTTCCTGCTGTATTTTTTCTCTGACATATATTGTGTTTGTAGATTGGGATGGCAATGGTTTCATCCTGGCCATTTTTATCAGCAATTGGTCCGGAATGCTTTGCAGATGATCCGCCTCAAACATATACTCCAGCAAAGCTTCCCATGGTGTTTGATCTGTATCCGGAGTGTTGACAATCTCCTTGGCGCTCACGGTAGTCAAGTCAAACAGATATCTTTTATAATCCGAAACCCGAACAAGACCGTTTCCGAATTCTTCAGTTTCTACGCCTTCCGCATTCAACAGCAAAACCTTTTTCTCACGCTCTGCCAACGAACGTTCTATTGTTACACGCCCCCCTTTTCCAACAACACGCCAATACGGGATTGTTTCTCCCCCTTTGGTTTGCGTAGGACGATAGGCATCGCTGAAATGAAATCGTTCTGTATTATATGCTCCTTTAAAAAAGGCGTCAATATCAGTGTCACGCACAATACGGCCACGCGGTATTTTCAAAACAAGCGCAATATATTGACTGTATGGAATGGCAACAGATGGCTTTGCAGGAATAAAAATGACTTGTTTCTTTTCCTCAACGTAATTTCTGAGCAACTCATCGATTGCCCCCGCAACACGCTTGTGGTCATCGGTCCCAACCGGATAGGATGGACTTTTTCGTCCTGCCACCATACCGTCATACATCATCTGAACCTTCACGACCTTAACATAGTTTCCGTTCCACTCTTCTTCACCTATTGAAACGCGATACATGGTTTTTGGGGGATGCGGAGGACTTGCCTCTATGTCAATATGCGTTCTGGGATAAAATGTTTTCATACCTGCCTCCTGCTTCCGTTAATTTAAGTACAGTATATCATAATTGCCCATGGTTGTCTATAGGCAAATGGCAATTTTTTTTAAATCTCCACACCTTGACGCTCCTGGCGCTCAAACTCATACCTTAAGATACTCGCAACCATGGCATCTGACATTTTTCCGTCAGCACTCATACAATGGCTCCGCAAAATGGCATCGTTTTTGAATCGGGCTTTTGAGAAAGGCAACGTATACCGTCTATACTCTATAGGAACAATGACATAAACTTTCTCAGCGCCTTCGTGCACAAACACTTGTCCGCAAATTTCGCGAATGCATCGAGCGATTAACTGCATATCCTCCACCGTTTCGTCGATTTGCTTTCGCGAGGAAAAAGAAACTTCTGCGATTTTGTTCGCTTTATCGAAATGGCTAATAAACAACACCGCATATGGTGTTTTTGCTTCATCCATTAAGACATATGCAATGAGAGGGTCATGAGCGGCATCCGTTTTGCTACCATTTAGGCTGTGCTCGAAAACATCCCTCATCATTTGCCGTGATGACAGAGCACATACTTTTATAACCCGACGCCAATCAACATCTGTCAGCATAGTATATACCTCTCATTGCCAGCCGTTAAGCTTTATCAACTTACTGTAGGTTTCATATTCTCTGTTCCGAAGCTCGCGAATATTATTTCTGAAGGATCTCTTTTCTTGTTCGATCCTCTGTCCATTCTTGATATCCATCTTCACTTTAAGCATAACACAAAGGTCAGACAAATCGCATATTTGCTGGATCTGTTTGTCAATTTCATTACTGTATTGAATCAAGCCTTTACTGCTGAAAATTCTGCATTGGTTTAATATGTGCGTTTTGTGTTCCTGCAACGTACAAACATTGTTCCAACCAATATACGCTCTTCCGGCATCTTCTAGTTCAAAGAACTCTTCCAGCAGATCATATACTTTGATGCCCCATACGCCTGTGTCAAACGACAAGTACGGCGATGTTTCTCGCCTTTTGGTATTAATCCCATCCATGTAATCCATCAATCGCCAACTAAAACAATCCGGTATCAAGGAAAACTCTTTATTCCTCAGCTTATACGCAACCACGCTTCGAGACGTCTGAGCCAGATTTAAACCCGATATATGGGCTTGTGCCAGTTCCTCATACGTACAGCACATTCCTGCAGATGCCCATTTCTATACGAACGAAAATAGAACGTTTTGGATTCATCATCAAAACCGTTGATTAAAATGTCATGAATAAAATCTCGTTCCAAATGCAATGCGGACAAGAGTCCGACATTGGCAAATTTTTTAACGTAATATCCATTATTGATCAGCATCTTAAAAAACAACACAATATCCTCATGTATCAAGAAATCCTTGAACGATAGTTCAAAATGCTGAAGCGGCTGATAACCATTATTATCATTTGAGAGATACATAATGATTTGCATTTCATGATTGGCTTGTACAATAGAATAAAGCTGCGTAAACTCATTATGGAACCAGGGCTCGTAACGCTCTGGTTCTGTAAAGATGATT
>JAFWVC010000098.1 GCA_017518415.1 Clostridia bacterium | reverse complement strand
GGATACACTTTTTCACAGCGAGAGAACTATCAGAAAATGCGCAAATTGCTTATGTCGGGCGAGGTGCGCATCCTGATCGTAAAAGACTTCTCCCGTTTCTCGCGCCGCAACAGTTTGGGGCTATTAGAGCTTGAAACGCTCCGCGACGCGGGGGTGCGGATCATATCCATCGGCGACAGCATCGACTATCCCACCCGGGACGACTGGATGCTGATCCAGTTCAAATTCCTGATGAACGAAATGCCGGTCACCGATACGTCGAAAAAGATCAAGCAGATGATCGACAACCGGCAACGGACGGGACAGTGGATCTGCGCCGTGCCATACGGCTACCGCATCACCAACACCAAGGAAATGACCTACGAGATCGATCCACCGGCGGCGGAGATCGTGCGGGAGGTGTTCCGGCTGTACAACATCGGCTGGGGCTATAAAAAGATCGCCAACCACCTGACCGACGAAGGCGTCCCAACGCCGCGAGCGAACGAGATCGCCGCGAAAGAGGCGGAGGGCAAGGCGACCAAGCTGAAAGCGCGAAACGAATGGAGCATCATCACCATCCAGGCGATCCTCAAAAACGATTTCTACATCGGTACGCTTCGTCAGCGCAAGTACACCCGTAAGGGGATCAACGGGCAGGATATCAAGCTCGACGAGGGCGACAACATCGTCATCGAGAACGCCCATGATCCCATCGTGGATATCAAGACCTTCGCCTACGCCCAGGAGCAGCTGGAGCTTCGCTCCACGACCCATTATCGCGGCGAGAAGAAGTACGCCACCGATTATTCAGGGTTCATGTTCTGCGGGGACTGCGGCAGTCCGATGTTTTCCATGTCCCGCCCCGATCTTGCCGCCGCCTACACCTGCGGCACCTATCACAAACGCGGGCTCAAGGGCTGCACCTCCCACCATATCCGGGTGGACGCGCTGGACGATCTTTTGAAAACCTTTATCCGTCTGCTCAAAGAGAATTGCCAGAGCATGATCGACGAATTGCAGAAGGCGATCGACGAGCAGCCGGAACGCGAAGAACAACTCGGCGCCACGCTTTCGGATATCGAAGTTCGGCTGAACGAGGCGAGGGCGAAGCTGAAGGTCATCTACAAAGAAAAAACGCTGATCGATTCGGGCTTTGCCGATTCCAAATCGCGCACCAAAGCGGCGCTTTACGACGAGATGGAGGAAGAGCTGCTCGAAACGGTCGACAAGCTGGAAAAGCAGTTCGGAGACCTCAATTCCCTGCGGAATACAATGATCGAGACCAACCGCAAGGCGAAAACGGTCATCGAAGTATTTGACGACATCCTGAAAAAGGAAAAGCTCGACAAGCGGGATATCGGCCTCGTCGTCGAGCGGATCACGGTATATGAGGACCGGCTGAATATCAAACTCAAGTCCGACGTGGACACGCTCCTGTCCCTGACGAGCGAGGAGCATATCGTAAATTTTAACTCAGACAGTAAGGATATCTCATCCATCACCATCAAGTCCAAAAACCACTTGGACAAGGTCTTTACTGTCAATATTATCAATAACGGTGACCCGCTGGAGATATATACCGAGCCGGAGGGTGTCGTACTGTTCAAAAAATACTCGCCGGTGGGGGAGTTAATGCCGCAGGCGGGGCAATGCGCCGAGGTCCTTGCGCAGGAGAGCGGGCTCGGCACGCTGATCTGTGACCGGGACCACGTGGTGGCCGCCGCGGGCGTGTCGCGCCGCGAGGTGTTGGAAAAGCACGTGACCGCCCGGCTGGAGGAATTGATGGATGACCGGCGCACTTACACGGCCCGGGCCGGCGACGCCGAGCGCTGGCAGCCGGCCGAAGGGGTGGCGCGCTATACCGGCGTGGCGGTACCCATTATTGTGGCGGGGGACGTGGTAGGCGCCGTGTGCCTGCTGCTGCCGGAGAGCGGGGCCGTTCCCGGCATGACGGAGGCCAGCCTGGCCCGTACGGCCGCCGGCTTTTTGAGCCGCCAGCTTGCAGAATAAAAACAACCGCGCCGGAAGATCCGGTGCGGTTACATATCACAGGAACAGGAGAGCGTCGGCCGGCAGGCCGGCGCTTTTTGTGTACGGATTCACCCCAGCAGCCGCACGGCCAGCGAGCCGAACTGGTACACCGCAAAGGAGATCAGCCACGCCACGCCCGTCTGGAAGGCGGCGGTACCGGCGGCCCATTTCAGCGAGTTCATCTCCCGCCGGGTGGCGGCAAACGCGGCCACACAGGGCATATACAGCAGCACAAACACCAGGAAGGAGACAGCCGACACCGGCGAAAAGATGCCTTGCAGCGTGGCGGACATCGACGCTTCGCTCGCCGGGTTGTACAGGATGTTCAGCGACCCCACCACCGCCTCTTTGGCGATCAGCCCAGTCAGCAGCGCCACCGCGGCCTGCCAGAAACCGAACCCGAGCGGGGCGAACAGCGGCGCCAGTACCCGGCCCAGCGAGGCCAGGATGCTGTCGCCCATCTGCTCCTCCGTCAGGAAGCGGAAGTGCCAGTCGAACGAGCGCAGCAGCCAAATGACCACCGAGGCGGCCAGCAGCAGCGTACCGGCCCGCACGGCAAAGTCCTTGATCCGCTCATACAGATGGCGCCACAGCGTTTTCGGCGTGGGTGGCCGGTAGGGGGGCAGTTCCATCAAAAACGGGGCGTGCTCGCCTTTGAGTACCGTATGTTTGAGCACCAGCGCGCAGAGGATCGCGACGACCAGCCCCAGCAGGTACAGCGAAAATACCACCAGCCCGCGCCAGGCGGGGAAGAAGGCGGCGATGATCAGCGCGTATACCGGCATTTTGGCCGAGCACGACATAAACGGAGTGAGCATGATGGTCATGCGGCGGTCCCGTTCGTTTTCGAGCGTACGGGCGGCCATGATACCGGGTACCGAGCAGCCGAAGCCCATGAGCATCGGCACAAAGGAACGGCCGGACAGACCGGTGCGGTGCAGCAGCCTGTCCATAATAAAGGCGGCGCGGGCCATATAGCCGCTGTCTTCCAATACGGAAAGGAATAAGAACAACAGCAGGATCTGCGGGAAAAAGGAGACGATCGAGCCGACGCCGGCCAGTATACCGTCGCACACCAGAGACAGCAGCCACGGCGAGGCGCCGGCGGCGGTCAGCCCCTGTGAGACCCACGGGATCAGCGAGTCGGTGATCCAGCCCTCCGTTGCCTCCGTCAAGAAGCTGCCGAGCGGGCCGAAGGTGATGTAAAACACCGCCGCCATTACGGCGGCAAACAAAGGCAGTGCCAGATATTTATGGGTGACCACCTTATCGATCTTGTCCGACAGGGTCAACTCGCCCGGATCTTTCAAGCGGATGACGCACTGCTCGCATACGCGGCAGATGTATTTGTACTTCTGGTCGGCGATGATCATATCCCGCTCGCCGTATTGTTTTTCCAGCTGACGCACCAATTCGTCGATCAGGCTGGCTTCGCCGGGGGTCAGTTCCAGCGCCTCAATGGTCGGGGCGTCCTCGTCGATCAACTTGACGGCGGACCAGCGGGGCGACATCTTTTTGCGCATGCACACGGGCGTGATAATGTCCTCAATGCGCAGCAGCGTTTCCATCACCGGGGTGGGATATATCTCATCGATCGACCAGGTGGAGCGGTAGGCCTCCGCATGGTGGTCGCGCCGGTCGTGCAGTTGATGCAGCACGTAGGCGTTGCCGCCGTGGTGCCGGTCGATCCGGTCGGCCAGGCGCTTTTCGTCCAGCGCGGTGGGCGGGGCGACCTTTTTCAGGGCGCATTCGTGGTAGGCCCGGTCGATCAGCTCTTTGATGCCGCGGCCCCGGCTGGCCGTGACCGGTACCACCGGCAGACCCAGCGTATGTTCCAGCTTTTGTACGTCGATACGGATGCCGCGGCCGGCCAGCATATCCACCATGTTCAGGGCGATGATCATCGGCCGGCCCAGTTCGGCCAGCTGCAGAGACAGATACAGGTTGCGCTCGATGTTGGTGGCGTCCACCACGTCGATGATGACGTCCGGCTGTTGCTGGAGGATGAAATTGCGGGTCACCAGCTCCTCCGACGAATAGGGGGACAGCGAGTAGATGCCCGGCAGGTCGACCACGGTCACGTCCTGCCCGTGGGTTTGCAGGCGACCCTCTTTTTTCTCGACCGTGACGCCGGGCCAGTTGCCCACATATTGGTTGGAGCCGGTCAGCTCGTTAAACAGCGTCGTTTTACCGCAGTTGGGGTTGCCGGCCAGCGCATACGTCAAGCTCATGCCGGGTCCCTCTCTTCCAACACCACAAAGATCTCTCTGGCTTCGGAACGGCGGATGCTCAGTTCGTACCCGCGGATATTCAGCTCAATCGGGTCGCCCATCGGCGCCTCTTTGCGCAGGATGACGCGCGCCCCGGGCGTAATGCCCATATCGATAATCCGGCGGCGCAGCGCCCCGGAACAGCCCAGCCCGGTCACGATGGCGCTTTGACCGATCTTCAGATCGTTAACAGTCTTTTCCATTCTCTTTGACTCCTTTGCCGCAGAAGAAGGTTTCCGTTGCTCATCATACCACCGGCACGCCGAAAAGTCAATGAAAACGGGAGGCAAAACAGCAAAGAAGCAGGCGTTTTGCCTGCTTCTTTGCTGCCTCTCTGACCGCCTGCGGCACGCCGCAGTTTCCGAAGGCAAGGTGTTCAGGGTTTGACCGGTTCGGTGTCGGCCGGATCAGCCGGTTCGTCCGGTTCGGCGGAAGCAACGGTGCGCACCGTCTGCCCGATCCAACGGACCGGATCCACCGGTTTGCCGCCGACTTCTATTTCCATGTGCAGGTGCGGCGGCAGATGGGACTCTCCCGGCACCGTGCCGACCGAACCGATCTTCTGTCCGGATACGACCGGCTGCCCGGCTTCCACGCCGGCCTGCACGCCGGCGTACCGGCTGACAACGCCGTCCGCATGCAGGATCTCGATCACGGTGCCCAGCCGCACGTCCTGCCGGACGGCGGCAACGGTTCCGTCGCATACCGCCTTGACGTCGCTGTGGAGTGCAGCGGCAAAATCGGTGCCGTTATGCGTCTGCCACAGACGCAGCGTGGGGTTGTAGACCGGCGCCTCTCCGCTGAAAGGCTGCAGCACCTCGTTAGAGGAGGGCAGCACGCGCAGCGGCGGCAGCGGTTGGGTCGGCGTCGTCGGCGCTTTTGTGCTCGGCTGCGTCGTCGGTACCGTGGAAGGCGTCGTCGGCTGCGTCGTCGGCGTGCTCGGCCTGGTCGGTTGTGTAGCGGACGGTACGGTGCGGGTATCGGGTACGTTGTGCACACCCCGGTCCACGGCGCTGCCGGGATCGCCCACAGGTGTGCCGGTCGCGGCATAGAGGGCCACGCCGATGCCGGAAACGGCCAGCAAAATCAGCGCAAACAAAAGGTAAGCACCCCGCCCGGTCCAGATCCGGTGCAGGGAAAAAGGTTCCCGTTCGGAAGGTTGTTGCATACAGGCGTCTCTCCCTTTGTATTTTCTTCGACGATAGTGTGGGCAGCCGGCCGCAAATTATACACATGCCTGTAAAAAATCACCCTTTTTCCGCCGCGGTCATACAATGACGGTGAGGGTTGATAGGGGGATGAAAGAAGCATGGAATGTTTGCGGTTGGAGCACATCGGGCAGATCTATCATGCGCACAACGGGGAAGAAACGGCAATCCGGGACGTCAGCTTTACGGTGGAAAAGGGGGAATTGCTGAGCATCGTCGGGCCGAGCGGCTGCGGAAAATCCACCCTGCTGAGCATCGTGGCGGGACTGCTGCCGCCGACGTCGGGGCAGGTGTTCCTCGGCGGGGAACCGCTGCGCGGGTATTCGCCCCGTATCGGATATATGCTGCAAAAAGACAATTTGCTGGAATGGCTGACGATTTATCAGAACACGCTGCTGGGCCTGCGGATCCGGCATACGCTGACGCCCCGTACGCGGATGCGGGCCGAAACGCTGCTGCGCACCTATGGGCTGTGGCCGTTCCGGGACCGGTTTCCGTCGCAGTTGTCGGGCGGAATGCGGCAACGGGCGGCGCTGATCCGCACGCTGGCGGTCAGTCCGGACGTGCTGCTGTTGGACGAGGCCTTTTCCGCGCTGGATTATCAGACGCGGCTGGAAGTGACCGACGACGTGTATGCCATTCTCAAACAGGAAGGTGTGACGACTTTGATGGTGACCCACGATATTCCCGAAAGTATCAGCATGGGCGATCGGGTGCTGGTCCTGTCCGGCCGGCCGGCCGTCGTGCGCGAGATCCTGCCGATCGTCTTTGAGGGCGGCGCGCGCACGCCGCTGTTCTGCCGGGAACACCCGGCCTTTACCGGCTATTTTCAGCATATATGGAAAGAACTGAGCGCCCATGGCGAAACAGGATAACGTATCGGTACAGCAGCGGCAGTACCTGCGCAGGGAAAAGCGGTACGCCCGGCGCGTGCTGCTGTGTCAGCTCGGGCTGCTGATCGCTTTTTTGATTTTGTGGGAGGTCGCCGGCCGTCTGGGTTGGATCGATCCGTTTATTTTCAGCGGTCCGTCCCGCATCTGGCAGACGACCCGCGCTCTGTGGAACGAAGGGCTGCTGCGGCACGTCGCCGTCACGGTAGGGGAGACGCTGGCCGGCTTTTTGCTGGGGGCGCTCGTTGGTACCGGGCTGGCGGTGCTGCTGTGGTTTTCGCCTTTTTTGTCCCGGGTCGGCGAGCCGTATCTGGTGGTGCTCAACAGCTTGCCGAAGATCGCACTCGGTCCGGTAATCATCGTCATTGCCGGGGCCGGCACCAGGGCCATCGTGCTTATGGCGCTGGCCATCTCGCTGATCGTGACCGTGCTGGAAATGCTGGGCGGTTTTCACCGGACAGACGCTGAGCTGATCCGTATGGCGCGCTCCTTCGGGGCGGGGCGGGCGCAGATTTTCCGGTATATCGTGTTCCCGTACAACGTGCCCACGCTGTTCGGGTCTTTGAAGATCAACATCGGGCTGTCGCTGGTGGGTGTGATCGCCGGCGAGTTTTTAGTGTCCCGGGCGGGGCTCGGGTATCTGATCGTGTACGGCGGGCAGGTGTTCCGCCTGGATCTGGTGATGACCGGCGTGACGATCCTGACGGTGGTGGCGGCGCTGATGTATGAATCCGTCGCGCTGCTGCAAAAATGGGTCATGCGGCGGTACGGGCATTGAGAGGAGATATACAATATGATCAAACGGATAGCAGCAGTAGTGATAGCGGCCCTTTTGTCGGCCGCTTGCCTGACCGGCTGCGGCACCGGTAAACAACCGGCCGCCGAAAAACTGCGGGTGTGCGAGGTGACGCACTCCGTTTTTTACGCACCGCAGTACGTAGCGATGGCATTGGGCTTTTTTGAACAGCAGGGCCTTGAAATCGAACTGACCTGCGGCGAGGGGGCCGACAAGGTGATGGCGGCCGTACTTTCCGGCGGGGCGGATATCGGCTTTGCCGGGCCGGAGGCGGCGGTGTACGTTTACCGGCAGGGCAAGCAGGATTACGCGCAGGTGTTTGCGCAGGTGACCAAGCGCGACGGATCCTTCCTGATCGCCCGGCAGCCGGCAGAAGATTTTTCCTGGCAGCAACTGCGGGGGCAGACGGTGCTGCCGGGCCGCAAGGGCGGCGTACCGTATATGACGCTGGAATACGTGCTGCGGCAAAACGGGCTGGACCCTGCGCAGGACGTCGTGCTGGACAACAGTATCCAGTTTTCGCTCATGACGGCGGCTTTCGTCAACGGCACTGGCGCGTACGTCACGGCCTTTGAGCCGACGGCCTCCACTTTGGTGCGCAACGGGCAGGGGTATATCGTGGCATCGGTCGGCGCGGCCGCCGGCGAGATCCCCTATACGGCATATTTTGCGCCCAAAAGCTTTTTGGAGCAGCACGCGGACGCGGTGCTGCGGTTTACCAAAGCCATCCGGCAGGGCGAGCAATGGGTGCAGCAGCACTCCGCCGCCGAGATCGCGCAGGCGATCGCCCCGAGTTTTGCCGACACCGATCTGTCGCTGCTGACGGCGGCCCTGCAAAGTTACAAGGACATCGACGCCTGGTGCAGCGAACCGGTGATGCAGCAGCAGGCCTTCGACCGGTTGCAGACAGTCATGCAGCAGGCGGGCGAACTGGAGCAGCCCGTGCCTTTCGATCAGGTGGTCAACAACACCTTCGCTCTGCAGGCGGCAGGTTGATCCCGCGGCGTCGCCCCGTCCCGCCGGGACGGGGCGATTTGTCCGGCGGATTTGATAAAAAGCATTGACACCGCCACCCGATGCGGGTATTATATAAACGGTGCCCCTATATACAAGTTTCCGTAGCTCAGCAGGATAGAGCGGCCGCCTCCTAAGCGGCAGGCCGGCGGTTCGAATCCGCCCGGGAACGCCAAAAACCCCGCCGGCAGTGCCGGCGGGGCAGTTTGTTGCAGGTGAGAGGGCGGCGCTATTCCGCGCGGACCAGTTCGTAGTCGCCGCTGCGCAGCAGGGCGACCAGCTCGCGTTCGGTGCGGATCGGGCGGTCCGTCCGGATCCCCCCGCGGGCGAGCATGTGAGGCTGATGAAAGTCGCTGCCGGAGGTTTGGATCAAGCCGTACCGCTCGGCGTAGGCCTGCGCAAGGCTATTGTGCTGATGCCACAGATTCCCGTTGTACACCTCGACCCCATCGAGGAAGGCCGGGTCGTCGGGGGTGCAGCCGTCACGGAACGGGTGCGCCTGCACGATGAGCAGATCGTGCGCGTCGGCAAAGGCGCGCAGCTGCGCGTGGTCGTACCGGTCGAGGTCCGTCGAGGCGGCCAGCAGTTCCGGCGTGACGCCGAACACGAGGTAGTCGTTGACGCTGCCGGCAAAGCGGAACTCCAGCCCCAACAAGACGGAGAAGTCCGGCGCCGCGGCCCGCTTCATATTCCGGTAACCGGCCAGGTACGCGTCGACGCGGTCGGCCCACAGCGGGCCGGCGAGCGCATCCAGCGCGGCGGTAAAAAAGTGGTCGGTCACCATGATGCCGTGGTAGCCGGCATCCCGGTGCAGGCGATAGCTCTCCGCGGCGGGCACCCGGGCGCAGCCGCTGACCTCGGAGGTGTGGCAATGCATCTCGTACCGATAGGGTTTGGACATGATAACGCCGCCATTCTTTATGGTTTGTAAAAAATATACCACCTTTTGCCGAAAAAAACAAGGGTGCGGCCGCGGGACGGCAATCAAAAAGATCCGACGCCGGTCGGATCTTTTTTCATCGTACCGTCAACGGTTCAGCGCAAACCACTGCTTGACGTAGGCGGCCAGCAGCGGCGCGGCCGCTTTGATGTCCAGCGTGGTGGTGTTCAGGCACAGGTCGTACGAGTGTTTGTCGCCCCACGGCAGGTCGGACACCAACGCGTGGTTCTGGGCGCGGACCCGGTCGATCTCCCGGATGCGGCGCTCCATCTGCTTGTCGGTCAGATGTTCGTTTTCCGGCGCGCGATGGCGGCACCGCAGGATCTTGGCCGGCATATCGGCGTAGACGAAGATGCGGAACGGATGAAACTCCTGCAGCACGGCGTCGGCCCCGCGGCCGACGATGATGCAGTCCTCTTTTTCGGCCAGCTCGCGCAGCAGTTTGTTCTGCGCGGCCAGCAAGTGGGGCGCGTGGATGTTGAGCAGCGGCCCGATGGTAAAGGTATGGGAAAAGGTCAGCGGATAGTTGTTGCGCAGGCCGGATTCCAGCGTATGGGCGACGTACCCTTCATCCAGTTCCGTCTCCTTGGCGATGGCCGTGATGATCTCACGGTCATAGTACGCGATGTGCAGTTCGTCTGACAGACGCTTGGCCACCTCGCGCCCGCCGCTGCCGAATTCGCGGCTGATGGTGATGATGTTCATGAAACCGCCCCCTGACAAATCGTTCTGTCTGTACTATACCACAGAAAAACGGTACCGTCAAGAAAAAGGCGCGGCGGATTTATTTGCGCGTGCGGGGATGCATGGCGTTGTGCCGGTGCAGCGGCCTGCGCAGCAGCAGGTTCAGCAGCCCCCGGCCGCTGAACGGACAAAGCGGGTAAAAATACTGCCGGCCGAGCGGTGTGGAGGTCGTCGCCAGCGTCAGCAGCATCAGGATCCCGCCGGCCAGCAGGCCCCAGCCGCCCCATAGTGCCGTGAGCAGCAGGAACAGGATGCGGAACAGCTTGCACGCGTACGTCAGCTCAAAGCTGGGTTGGGCAAAGGTGCCGATGGTGATAAAGGCCATATACAGCAGCACCTCCGGCACAAAAAAGCCGGCGGTGACGGCGAACTCGCCGAGCAGCAGCGCACCGACGATGCCGAAGGCGTTGCTCAGCGCGCCGGGCGTGTTCAGCGAGGCCAGCTTGATGCCGTCGATGATGACCTCGATGCTCAGCAGTTGTACCAACAGCGGGATGCTGTTCGGCTCCTTGATACGCAGGAACGCCAGCCACGCCGGCAGCTGGTCCGGCTGCCGCATAAGCATATACCATACCGGCGTGACCAGCAGCGTACCGAGGAACAGCAGCGCCCGCACCGCCCGCAGATAGGTGCCCGCCAGCGGAGGAAAATAAAAGTCGTTGGTGTTCTGCACAAAGTCGAAGATGCCGCTCGGCAGGATCATGGCCGACGGCGTGTTGTCGATCAATATCACCACGCGGCCTTCCAGCACGGCGGCGGCGGCCGCATCCGGCCGCTCGGTGTAGCGGATCCGGGGGAAGGGGTTGTACCATTGCCGGCGCGACAGACACTCCGCCAGGCTTTCCTGCGTCAGGTTCAGCGCGGGGATGGTGATGCGCCGCAGCTTGTCCCGCACCTGCCGCACGACGTCCGGGCGCAGCCCGTCCAGATAGCACAGCACCACGTCTGTGCGGGAGGCGGAGCCGATCTGTACCGCTTCCAGCGTCAGGCGCGCATCCCGGATGCGGCGGCGGAGCATGGCGGCGTTGAACAGCATCGTTTCGCAGAAGCCGTCGCGCGAGCCGCGCAGTACCCGGTCGTTTTCCGGCTCGGTGATCCCGCGGGAGGGGTACTCGCGCACGTCGATCAATATCACGGCGGGCAGGCCGTCCACCAGCAGCCCCATCTGGCCGGCCAGTACCGCAACGGCCGCTTTTTCGGCGTCCGGTTCGGCCTCGGCGTCGGCGTAGGTAACGAACTGCCGCATAAAATCGGCGGTGTCGCGGCACGGCGCAAGCTGCTCCGGCGTGATCTTGGTCAAAAACTCCAGCATTTTTTCCGTTACGGCGCCCCGGGTAAACCCGTCGATAAAGAAGATGCCGGCGCCGCGGCCGCCGATCAGCAGTTCGCGGTGCAGCAGGTCGAAACTGGTTCCGGTGCGCAGCAGCGTGCACATGGTCTGTTTGTCCTGTGGGTAGCGGCCGGTCAGCGGCATGTTGCAATTCCTCCCAACGGCGTTTTTGAAAGTTTGCCGCGGCCGCAGACAATTTATACAGGTACTTGCGAAAAGAAAAAACATTTGCTATACTGTACGAGGAATACCGTTATTTTTGGCGAAAGGTGTGACTGTATCGTATGACAGATGAGTTTTATCCGCAAGTACCCGAAGAGCCGGCAGTACCGGTGACCCCGGAAGAACCGGCGGAATCCGTACCCGTACCCACGCAGGAGATCCGGCCGACGATGCCTCCGGTACCGCCCGCGCCGGTGCAGCCTGTGACGCCGGCTGCCGCGCCGGCTCCGGCAAAATCCCACGGGGCGGCCACGGCGTCGCTGGTGTTCGGCATCCTTTCGCTGGTCTGCTGCTGCCTGCCCGTAGCGGGGCTGATCCTGAGCCTGATCGGCGTGATCTGCGGCATCGTCGCGGTGTGCAAAAAGCAGGGCGGCATGGGCATTGCCGGCCTGATCCTGTCGCTGATCGGCCTGATCGCGGGCATTGCGCTGTGCCTGAGCGTGCTGACGGCCATCCTGCATTTTGACGAGTTCAAGGAAGCCTTGATGGCCAAGATACAAGAGATGAAGGACAGCGGCCAGATCTCCGAAGAGATAGACGAATTTGTCCAGAAGATTGTGGACGAGCTGCTCAAACGCTTTGAAAGCATAAAAGAGACGCTTGGAGGCTGACCGTATGCAGCAATGGAATCAAACGCCCCCGCCGGAAGGCTGGCAGCCGGCATCCCCGCCGCCGCCACCGGAAGGTTGGCAGCAAGCGCCGCCTCCTCCTTCGCCGGAAGAGGGCACGCAGATCCCTCCGCAATACGTCCGGCCGGAAGAAAACCCGTACCTGGCCTACGGCGCGCCGTACCCGCCGCCCTACGGGGCCCCGCAGTATCCGCCGCAGCAGCCGGGCGCCGCGTACCCGCCGTACCCGTATGAAGCGCCGCGGCCGTCCCGCGCCTTCGCGGTAACGGCGCTGGTGCTCGGCATCCTCGCCGTGCTGCTGTTCCAAACGGGGATACCCTCCATCCTGATGGCGGTGCTGGGCGTCATATTCGGCTCCGTCGCGATGTATAAAAAGCAGGGCGGCCTGGCGATCGCCGGGTTCGTCGTGTCCGTCGTCATCGCGGCTTTCTGGGTGGGCGTCTTTTTTCTGTCACTCCTTTTGGTCGGGTTTACCCGTTATTGACGGCATGATACAAGGATGAGGTATGCCGGCGGAAACCGCCGGCATACCTGTTTTTGTGGTCCGGCGCTTGACAACGGGCGCCCGGCAGAGTACAATAAACACCGGTATATATGCCGCTGTGGTGGAATTGGCAGACACAAGGGACTTAAAATCCCTCGGTGGCGACACCGTACCGGTTCGAGCCCGGTCAGCGGCACCAAAAAAGCGCGCACGGCGCGTTTTTTTGTTGTGAAACCTTTGCCTGTGTTGCGCTCGGCGGTGCTTGCATTGTCCGCGGCTTTCGGCTATAATGGGGGACAGAGAACGGGCGGGAGGCATGGCCGTCCCGGTACCATATACGGCGCAAGAAGAGGAGAAAAAACATGCTTTTTCAGGGTGAAGTATACGAGTGGCGCGTGTCTGCGGCCGGGCGCGTCAATCTGATCGGCGAACATATCGATTATTGCGGCGGCAAGGTGCTGCCGGTGGCGCTGTCGCTGTGCAATACCATCTACGTGCGCCCCAACGGCGGCGACAAGATCCGCCTGCGCTGGACCGATCTGCCGCATCAGGTGGAACTGGATCCGGACCGGCTGGACGAGTACGAAAACCTGCCGTACGGCAACTATTATGCGGGTCGTGCCAAAATGTTCCGGCAGGCGGGGCACCGGCTGGTCGGCTGCGATATGCTGTCGGACTGCACCGTGCCGTTCGGCGCCGGGCTGTCCAGTTCGGCCGCCATTGAGGTATCCACGCTGGCGGCGCTGTCTCTGGCCGCCGGCGAGGACCCCGCCGGGCTGGACCGCAAGGAGCTGGCCCTGCTGGCGCAGCGGGCGGAGCGGGAGTATGCGCACGTCAACTGCGGGATTATGGACCAATACGCCGCGGCCAACGGCAAAAAGGACCACGCGCTGCTGCTGGATTGCGCGGCGGTGGCCCATACCGACGTGCCGCTGATTTTGGGAGAGTACACGCTGGTGATCACCAACTGCAACAAACCGCACCGGCTGGTAGAGAGCAAATATAACGAACGGCGCGCCGAGACGGACGAGGCGCTGCGCCTGCTGCAGCAGCACCTGCCGGTCGAGCATCTGGCGCAGGTGAGCCCGGAGCAGTTGGAACAGTACAGCGCCGCATGGCCGGAGGTCATCCGCCGGCGGGCGCGGCACGTGGTAGCGGAATGCGGCCGGGTGGAACAGGCGGCCGCGGCGCTGCACGGGGGCGATCTGGCGCAGTTCGGCCGGCTGCTCAACGCTTCGCACCGCTCTTTGCGGGAGTTGTACGAGGTCACGGGCAAGGAGCTGGACGTGCTGGCCGATGCGGCGCAGGCGGTCGACGGCTGCCTCGGTTCCCGCATGACGGGGGGCGGTTTCGGCGGCTCGACGGTGTCCCTGGTCCGGCAGGACCGGGTAGCGGCCTTTGAACAGCAGGTCGCGGCCCGGTATACGGAGCAGACCGGTTACACGCCGTCCTTTTACACGGTGCAGGCCTCCGACGGTATTTGCATCGAGCGGTGACAGACCGGCTGCGGCCGGTATAAAGGAAGGATCCCCGCCCATCCGGGCGGGGATCCTTGTTTTGATTGGTTGGGTTACGCCTTGGCGGGGGCTTCCGCCGGTTCGCCTTCGTCTTCGAGCATGCTACGCAGGGCCACGATATACGGGTCGGTCGCATTGGCGTGGGTGCGTACCACGTCGACGTTGCCGTAGCACTGCATACCGGTGCCGGCCGGGATCAGCTTGCCGATGATGACGTTCTCCTTCAGGCCGAGCAGCGGGTCGACGCGGCCGTGGATGGCGGCGTCGGTCAGCACGCGCGTGGTCTCCTGGAAGGAGGCGGCGGACAGGAAACTGTCGGTGGCCAGCGAGGCCTTGGTGATGCCCAGCAGTACCGGCGCGCAGACGGCCTCTTTCAGGTGGATATCGCCCTTCTCGATGCGGGCGCGCACGCGGGCGTTCTCCGCGTCAAACTCGGCTTTGTCGATCATCGCGCCGGTCAGCAGATAGGTGTCGCCGGCGTCTTCCACGCGGACCTTGCGCATCATCTGACGCACGATGACCTCGACGTGCTTGTCGTTGATGTCAACGCCCTGCATCCGGTAAGTGCGCTGCACTTCCTGAATCAGGTAGTTCTGCACCGCCTCTTTGCCGAGCACGGCCAGAATGTCGTGCGGGTTGACGCTGCCTTCGGTGATGCGGTCGCCCTTTTTGATGTGGTCGCCCTCCTGCACGCGCACGCGCGAGCCGTAGGTGATGACGTAGCTGCGCTCGTCGACGTTGCCGTCGGTATTGTTGGTGACGTACACCATCTTTTTCTTCTTCTCTTCGCCGAAACGGACCACGCCGTCGATCTCACTGATGATGGCGAGATGCTTGGGCTTGCGGCCTTCGAACAGTTCTTCCACGCGGGGCAGACCCTGCGTGATGTCTTCCGCCGAGGCAACGCCGCCGGTGTGGAAGGTACGCATCGTCAGCTGGGTACCGGGTTCGCCGATGGACTGGGCGGCGATGATGCCCACCGCCTCGCCGACGGTGACCGGTTCGACCGTGGCCAGGTTGGCGCCGTAGCATTTGGCGCACACGCCGTGCTTGGCGCAGCAGGTCAGTACCGAGCGGATCTTGATATGGGTCACGCCGTAGGTCTTGGTCAGCAGGTTGATCTCCTTGTCGCCGAGCATCGTGTCGTGGCTGATGACCACCTCGCCCGTTTCGGGATCACAGAAATCGTCGACCAGATACCGGCCGCTGAGGCGTTCGGTCAACGGCTCGATCATTTCGTTGCCTTCGCGGATGTCGTATACTTCGATACCGTCGTGGGTGCCGCAGTCCTTCTCGCGGATGATGACGTCCTGCGATACGTCGACCAGACGGCGGGTCAGATACCCGGAGTCAGCCGTACGCAGGGCGGTGTCCGCCAGGCCCTTGCGGGCGCCGCGGGAGGCGATGAAGTACTCCAGGATGTTCAGGCCTTCACGGTAGTTGGCGCGGATCGGCACCTCGATGGTACGGCCGGAGGTGTTGGCGATCAGGCCGCGCATACCGGCCAGCTGGCGGATCTGTGCGATCGAGCCGCGGGCGCCGGAATCCGACATCATGAAGATCGGGTTGTAGGGGTCCATATTCTTGTTCAGGGCTTTGGTGACCTCATCGGTGGTGCTGGTCCAAGTCTCGATGACGCCGCGGTACCGCTCTTCGTTGGACAGGAAACCGAGGTTGTACATCTCGGTGATTTCGTCCACCCGTTTTTCGGCGGCGGCGATGAGTTCCTTCTTCTCGGGCGGGATGGCGGCGTCGCAGACGGCGACGGTCAGCGAGCCCTTGGTGGAATACTTGTAGCCCTGGGCCTTGATGTTATCGAGCACCAGCGAGGTGTCGGCCGTGCCGTGTACCTTGATGCAGGCGTCGATGATTTTGGACAGCTGCTTTTTGCCGACTTTGAAGTCGATTTCATACAGGAAGAGGTTTTCCGGGATGCTGCGGTCGACAAAACCGAGGTCCTGCGGAATGGGATGGTTGAAGATGATGCGGCCCACGGTGGTCTCCACCAGGCGGGATTCCTTTTTGCCGTCGATCTCCATAAAACGGCGCACCTTGATCTTGGCGTGCAGGCCGACGACGTGCTCCTGATAAGCCATCATCGCCTCGTCCTCGTCACGGAAGATCTTGCCCTCGCCGGGTTCACCCGGCTTTTCGATGGTCAGGTAGTAGGAACCGAGCACCATGTCCTGCGTCGGCACCGTGACGGGGCGCCCGTCGGACGGTTTGAGCAGGTTGCCGGCGGCCAGCATCAGGAAGCGGGCCTCGGCCTGCGCTTCGGCGGACAGCGGCACGTGAACGGCCATCTGGTCGCCGTCGAAGTCGGCGTTGAAGGCGGTGCAGGCCAGCGGATGCAGCTTGATGGCGCGGCCCTCTACCAGCACCGGCTCAAACGCCTGGATGCCCAGACGGTGCAGCGTAGGCGCACGGTTGAGCATGACCGGGTGGTCTTTGATGACGATTTCAAGGGCGTCCCACACTTCATTGCGGGCGCGCTCGACCATCTTGCGGGCGGATTTGATGTTGCCGGCGGCGCCGGTTTCCACCAGCCGCTTCATGACGAAGGGCTTGAACAGCTCCAGCGCCATCTCCTTCGGCAGGCCGCACTGATACATTTTCAGTTCCGGGCCGACCACGATGACCGAACGGCCGGAGTAGTCGACGCGTTTGCCCAGCAGGTTCTGACGGAAACGGCCCTGTTTGCCCTTCAGCATATCCGACAGCGATTTGAGCGGCCGGTTGCTCGGCCCGGTGACCGGGCGGCCGCGGCGGCCGTTGTCGATCAGCGCGTCCACCGCTTCCTGCAGCATGCGCTTTTCGTTGCGCACGATGATGTCCGGGGCGCCGAGCTCCAGCAGGCGGGCCAGACGGTTGTTGCGGTTGATGACGCGGCGGTACAGGTCGTTCAGGTCGGAGGTGGCGAAACGGCCGCCGTCCAACTGGACCATCGGGCGGATATCCGGCGGGATGACCGGGATGACGTTGAGAATCATCCACTCCGGCCGGTTGCCGGACAGACGGAAGGCTTCCACCACTTCCAGCCGCTTGAGCAGGCGGGCCCGTTTCTGGCCGGCGGCGTCTTCCAGCTCCTCTTTCAGCTCGTTGGAAAGCTGATCCAGGTCGATCTCAGCCAGCAGTTTCTGGACGTATTCGGCGCCCATGCCGGCTTCAAAATCGTTTTCATATTTTTCACGCATGTCGTGATAATCCTTATCGGACAGCACCTGCTTTTTGACCAGCGGAGTCGTCCCGGGATCGGTCACGATGTAGGAGGCAAAGTACAGCACCTGCTCCAGCAGACGGGGCGACACGTCCAGCATCAGACCGATGCGGGACGGGATGCCCTTGAAGTACCAGATGTGCGATACCGGAGCTGCCAGTTCGATGTGGCCCATGCGCTCGCGGCGCACCTTGGCGCGGGTGACCTCGACGCCGCAGCGGTCGCAGATCTTGCCCTTGTAGCGGATGCGCTTATATTTGCCGCAATGGCACTCCCAGTCCTTCGTCGGCCCGAAGATGCGTTCGCAAAAGAGGCCGTCGCGTTCGGGCTTGAGGGTACGGTAGTTGATCGTCTCCGGTTTTTTGACCTCGCCGTAGGACCAGCTGCGGATCTGCTCGGGAGAAGCCAGGCCGATCTTGATCGAGTCAAATACATTGAATTCCATCATTTCTTATGCCCTCCCTTACATCAAATCGTTGTCGTCGAGGAAGTCCGCATCGTCTTCATCCGACTCTTCTTCGGAGAACAGGTCGCCGTCGGCCAGTTCCGGATCTTCCATCGTGTAGCCGTCCAGCTAGCCCTCGTTGGCGACGGAGGAGAAGGCCTCGCTGTCGATCGGGGAGACGACCAGGTCGTCGTCATCCTCAAAGGTTTGCTTCAGGTCGATCTCTTCCTGGTCTTTATTGAGCACGCGCACGTCCAGCCCGAGAGACTGCAGTTCTTTTACCAGCACTTTGAAGGATTCCGGTACGCCGGCCTGCGGGATGTTCTGCCCCTTGACGATGGATTCGTACGTTTTGACGCGGCCGACCACGTCGTCCGACTTGACGGTCAGGATCTCCTGCAGGGTGTAGGCGGCGCCGTAGGCTTCCAGCGCCCACACTTCCATTTCGCCGAAACGCTGGCCGCCGAACTGGGCTTTACCGCCCAGCGGCTGCTGCGTGACCAGCGAATACGGGCCGGTGGAACGCGCGTGGATCTTATCGTCGACCAGATGGTGCAGTTTCAGGAAGTACATATACCCGACGGTGACCGGGTTGTCAAACGCCTCGCCGGTGCGGCCGTCATACAGGATGGTCTTGCCGTCGCGCCGTTTGCCGGCCTGCTCCAGCAGTTCCTGAATGTCCTGCTCGTGCGCGCCGTCAAAGACGGGCGTCATGACCTTGATGCCCAGCGCATGGGCGGCCATGCCGAGGTGCACTTCCAGTACCTGGCCGATATTCATACGGGACGGAACGCCCAACGGGTTGAGCACGATGTCCAGCGGGGTGCCGTCCGGCAGGAAGGGCATATCCTCGCTCGGCAGCACGCGGGACACGACGCCTTTGTTGCCGTGGCGGCCGGCCATCTTGTCGCCGACGCTGACCTTGCGCTTCTGCGCAATGTAGCAGCGCACGACCATGTTGACGCCGGGGTTGAGTTCGTCGCAGTTTTCGCGGGTGAAAACCTTGACGTCCACAATGATACCGTACTCGCCGTGCGGTACGCGCAGCGAGGTGTCGCGCACCTCGCGCGCCTTTTCGCCGAAGATGGCGCGCAGCAGGCGTTCTTCCGCCGTCAGTTCGGTTTCGCCCTTGGGCGTGACTTTACCGACCAGGATGTCGCCCGAGCGGACCTCGGCGCCGATGTGGATGATGCCGCGCTCGTCCAGATCCTTCAGCGCGTCTTCACCGACGTTGGGAATGTCTCTCGTGATCTCCTCCGGTCCGAGCTTGGTATCGCGGGATTCGATTTCATATTCTTCGATATGGATGGAAGTAAAGGCGTCTTCCCGCACCACCTTTTCATTCAGCAGCACGGCGTCTTCGTAGTTATAGCCTTCCCACGTCATGAAACCGATGAGCATGTTTTTGCCCAGCGCGATCTCGCCGTTGCAGGTAGCGGGGCCGTCGGCAATGACGTCGCCCTTTTCGATATGCTGGCCGACCGAGACGATGGGTCGCTGGTTAACGCAGGTGCCCTGGTTGGAACGCATGAACTTGATGAGTTTATAAGTGTCGATGCTCTTGTCCTCGTCGCACTGTACGCGGATGCTCACCGCATCCACCGACAGGACGATACCCGCGCGGTCCGCCAGCACCGCCACGCCGGAGTCAATGCCGGCCTTGTACTCCATGCCGGTACCCACGATGGGGGATTCGGTCGTCAGCAGCGGGACCGCCTGGCCCTGCATGTTGGAGCCCATCAGCGCACGGTTGGCGTCGTCGTTCTCGAGGAAGGGGATCATGGCCGTGGCCACCGAAACGACCATTTTGGGCGAAACGTCCATGTAGTCGACGCGGGAGGGCTCGATCTCGAGGAACTCGCTGCGCCACCGGGCATTGACGCGGGAACGCATGAAGTGCCCTTCTTCGTCCAGCGGTTCGTTGGCCTGCGCGACGATGTAGTTGTCCTCGGTGTCGGCGGTCATGTATTCGACTTCGTTGGTAACGACGCCTTTCTCCTTGTCGACCCGGCGGTACGGCGCTTCGATCAGGCCGTACTCGTTGATGCGGGCATAGCTGGCCAGGTAGGAGATCAGGCCGATGTTCGGGCCTTCGGGCGTCTCGATCGGGCACATACGGCCGTAATGGCTGTAATGCACGTCACGTACTTCAAACCCGGCGCGGTCGCGGGACAGGCCGCCGGGGCCCAGGGCCGACAGACGGCGTTTGTGTTTCAGCTCCGCCAACGGGTTGTTCTGATCCATAAACTGGGACAGCGGCGAGGAGCCGAAAAACTCTTTGATCGCGGCGACGACGGGGCGGATGTTGATCAGCGCCTGCGGCGTGATCACGTCCATATCCTGCGCCTGCAGCGTCATGCGCTCGCGGATGACGCGGTCCATACGGGAGAAGCCGATGCGGAACTGGTTCTGCAGCAGCTCGCCCACCGAACGGATGCGGCGGTTGCCCAGATGGTCGATATCGTCGGTATGGCCGACTTCGTGGGCCAGGCAGTTGATATAATTGATGGAAGCCAGAATATCGTCCTTGATGATGTGGTTGGGCACCAGCTCGGCGGCGCGCTCCTTGATGGCTTTGCGGCGCTGCTCGGTCGTCTCGTTCTGCTCGAGGATCTCGCGCAGCACGGAGAAACGTACCCGTTCGTGAATCAGAATGTCGGATACGTCAAAGTCGATGAACTTGGAGATATCCACCATGCCGTTGGAAATGATCTTGATCTCCTTGGCGCCGGTATGCTCCGCCGAAAGGACGTAGCACTCGGACACGCCGGCGTCCTCAATGGCGGCGGCGCGCAGCCGGTCGATGGTCTCGCCTTCCTGCGCGAGGACCTCGCCGGTCATCGGGTCGATGATCGGGCGGGTGAGCTTGCAGCCGGTCAGCCGGTTGGCGATCCCCAGCTTTTTGTTGAACTTGTACCGCCCCACGCGGGACAGGTCGTACCGCCGCGGATCAAAGAACAGCCCGTCCAGATGCTCCTTGGCGTTTTCCAGCGACAGCGGTTCGCCCGGGCGCAGTTTGCGGTATACTTCCAGCATGGCTTCTTCGTAATTTTTGGAGGGGTCCTTTTCAAGGGTGGCGTGCAGCCGTTCATCGTCGCCGAAGAAGTCGGCCAGCTGTGCATCGGTCCCGAGGCCCAGCGCCCGCACAAAGACGGTAACGGGCAGTTTGCGGTTTTTGTCGATGCGCACGTAGAACACGTCGGCGGAATCAGTCTCATATTCCAGCCAGGCGCCGCGGTTCGGGATGACGGTGCAATTGAACAGTTTTTTGCCGGTGGTATCGTAATTCAGGCCGTAGTACACGCCGGGGGAACGGACCAACTGGGAGACGATGACGCGCTCCGCCCCGTTGATGACGAAGGTGCCGCTGTCCGTCATCAGCGGAAAATCGCCCATATACACGTCCGATTCTTTGACCTCGCCGGTCTCTTTATTGAGCAGCCGGGCGCGTACGCGCAACGGCGCGGCGTAGGTCACGTCGCGCTCCTTGCACTCCTCCACGGTATATTTAGGCGTATCATCCAACCGGTAGGACAGAAAATCCAGTACCAGTTTGCCGGAATAGTCGGTGATAGAGGCCATGTCGTCAAAGACGGCCTTCAACCCCTCTTCCAGAAACCATTTGTACGAATTTTTCTGCACCTCGATCAGGTTGGGCATCTCCAAAACGTTCTCGATCTTGGCGAAACTCATGCGCGTGGTGTTCCCGAGTTTGACCTGTTTCATGTTCACCATTGGGCCGATCACTCCTGTATCAATATTTCCGTTTGGCAGGGGAGAACAACGAGAAAAAAGAGTTGCGTTTTCGTACTTCCTGTGCTATACTTATAAATAGTCTTTTATTTTTATAGCAAAGTCGTGCAGTATAATATAATACAACCTCCCGGTTATTTTGTCAACGTTTTTTTAGAAAATATTTTTTCGCCGCCGGAAACTTTGCCGGACGGCGTTTGCTGACGGAAAAACCGGGGAATCAGGAAAAGAGACGCCCGGAACAGTTGTATGTTTTTGAACCATAAACCGTTTGCAAAAAGGACGTGCGTGCCGGGCGCGGCGGCGCCTCTTTCCGGTGCGGGCCCGGCGGAGTTTCCATATTAAAGGTTAAGTATAAACCCTTTTTAAGAAGCGAGGAGGCCGACGGATGAAGCAAGTGTGGCGCGCCTGCACGGCGCTGCTGCTGGGCGTGCTGCTTTTATGGAACAGCGGCTGCGGTTTTCCCGCGTTTTTTGCGGAAGAGTTCTTCGCCGCCCCCCGCGGCAGCGGAGAGCAGGAGGGCCTGCTGCAGGCACTGGAAGCGTATCTGGCGCAGGCGACCGGGCAGGATCAGCCGGAGTACCGCCTGAAATATCCGCAGGAAGGCGCCGACCTGACGGCCTTTGTGTTTTTGGATGCGGACGGGGCGGCTGCGTGTGACGCGGCGGTTTTTTATACCTGTCCGGCGCAATCGGCCCGGGCGCGGCTGTTGTATCTGCATAAGCAGGACGGCGTTTGGGCAGGAGTGTGTGACCTGGAAGGCCGCAGCGAAACCGTCCGTTCGGCGCTGCCGCGGGATCTGGACGGCGACGGCGTGGCCGAACTGCTCGTCGGTTGGGATCTGTACAACGCCCGGGACGGATATCTGACGGTGTACAGCATCGCACCGCAGAACGGCGCGGCGGCCTGCCGCGCCCTGTATGAAACGCTGTATACCTCACTGCTGACGGCGGATATGGACGGGCAGGCGGGGGAAGAACTGCTGCTGCTGCATATTCTGCATACCGAACATCACGTGTCGGCCCGGCTGGCCGGTTGCCGGAAGGGTGAGCTCCGGGAATGGGGCGGCGTCCGGCTGGACGGTTCGATCATCCGGTTCACCGGCTTTCAGGCCGCCGTGCTGGCGGACGGGACGCACGCTGTGTTTGCCGACGGAGTCAAGGACGGCGGCAGCCTGCTGACCGAACTGATCGTGTGGAACGGGGAGACGCTGAGCGCGCCGCTGTATCATGCGGACAGCAACCAGACCACGCTGACGGTGCGGGAGTCCGGCCTGCCGAGCGCCGACGTGGATCACGACGGCGTGCCGGAATGGCCGGTCAGCCAGCGTCTGCCGGGGTACGAATCGTGCGAGCCGGCGCAGGCGCTGTATCAGACGACGTATTATCAGTGGGACGGCGGAACAGCCTCTGCGCGCCCCGTGCTTACGGCCCTTGTCAACGGGGCGGACGGATACATGATCGTCCTGGGCAACGATCTGCGCGGCCGCGTGACCGCCGCGTACGATCCGGCGCGCCGGCTGTACGAGGTGCGGCGTGCCGAGGATGGGGCGGCGCTGCTGCGGGTCATCTGCGCGGCGGACGGAGCGATACCGCCCGACTATCTGCGGCTGATGACCCGCGGTACCGCGCAGTACGGGTTCTGGGTGCCGGCCGACGGCGACCGGCTGATCAGTGAAGAACAGGCACGGTATATGATCACCTTTTTATCATGACAAAGCGGCGGATGCTGTCCGCCGGAAGGGAAAGAGGGGAAACGGGCATGAAAAGGATCCTGGTCTGTGAGGATGAGGCCTCCATCCGCGCGTTTGTGGTCATCAACCTCAAGCGTGCCGGGTACGACGTGGTCGAAGCCGATACCGGCGAGCAGGCGCTCAAGCTGTATCAGCAGGCTGACGGGCCGGTAGATCTGGCGCTGCTGGACATCATGCTCCCCGGCATCGACGGGCTGGAAGTGTGCCGCCGCCTGCGGGAAAGCAGCCCGGGCATCGGGATTATTCTGCTGACCGCCCGCACCCGGGAGGAGGACAAGGTCGGCGGCCTGATGATGGGTGCCGATGACTATATTACCAAACCGTTCAGCCCGGCGGAACTGGTCGCCCGGGTCGAGGCGCTGTACCGCCGCATTGCGTCGGCCCGCACCGAGCAGGGGGCCGGTTATCTGGAAGAGATCGTCTCGGGCGAGTTTGTGCTCAACCTGCGCACCCGGACGCTGAAAAAAGCGGGCCAGCCGCTCGACCTGACGCAGGTGGAATATCAGATCATGGAATATTTCTTTTCGCAGGCTGATATGCCGCTGACCCGCACCGACATTCTGCGCCGGGTATGGGGCGGCGAGTATTACGGGGATGAGAAGATCGTGGACGTCAACATCCGCCGCCTGCGCATGAAGATAGAGGAAAATCCGTCCGACCCGCAGCACATCCTGACCGTGTGGGGCCGCGGTTACAAATGGTCAGCCTGACACGGCGGGGGACGGAGCCGGCAAAAAGGGGAAGCGTATGCGTAAAAGCCTGATCGGTCGTTGGATGTTGGGTACCGCCGGCGTCGTTTCGGCGCTGCTGGCGGTGCTGGCGGCCGTTTGCTTCCTGCTGATCCGCGCGGCGTACTACCGTTCGGCCGAGGACAAGCTGGCGCTCAAAGCGCTCGCCTCGGCGGAACTGCTGCGCACGTATATGGAGGATATGTCGCTGGGCGTGGAGGCGGCCGGCCGCGAACTGGCAGAGCAGTTTGACCGGAAGGATCAGATGGAGCTGCAGATCATCGGCCGGGACGGGACGGTCCTGCTCAGTTCCACCGGTTTTTTGCCGCAGGACGTTTCCGCGGCGGAGTTCGGGCAGCAGCGCAGCGGGGAATACGCGCTGCGGCACTGGAAGACCTCCTCCGGGGAGCATGTGATGGCGGTATCGGTGCCGATACGGGACGCCGCCGGTCTGCTGGTAGGCGGTACGCGGTGCGTCGTCTCGCTGGAAAAATTGCGGCAGCAGTTGCGGCAGATCCTGCTTTGGCTGGCGGCGGGCGCGCTGCTGGTCGCGTGCGCGGTCACGCTGATCACCGCGCTGTTCCTGCGCAACCTGACGGCCCCGCTGCACGAGTTGGAAACGGCGGCCCGCCGCATGGCGCTGGGGGATTATCAGTACCGCATCGTCAAGCACAGCGATGACGAGATCGGCCGGCTGACCGACACCATCAACTATATGGCGTCGGAGCTCAGCGAGGGAGAAAAGGCCAAGAACGAGTTTCTCACCTCCGTTTCACACGAACTGCGCACCCCTCTGACCGCCATCCAGGGGTGGAGCGAAACGCTGCGGCAAAGCGGAGCCTCGGATGAGGAAACGCTGCTGAAAGGTATGGAAGTCATCGAAAACGAGTCGGAACGGCTCAGCGGTTTGGTCGAGCAGCTGCTGGATTTCTCCCGGATGCAGAGCCGTGATTTCACCCTCAAAAAGCAGAAGATCGACCTGCTGGCCGAGCTGGAGGAGGTCGTTTTCCTGATGAGAGACCGCGCCCGGCGGGAGGGCATCGACCTCGAATACGTGGAAAGTCCCGGCGCGCCGCCGATGGTTGCCGACCCGGCCCGGCTGCGGCAGGTCTTTGTCAACCTGATCGACAACGCCATCAAATATTCCGACGCCGGCGGGCGTATCCGCGTCGAGGCGGCCCGTATCGGCCGGCAGATTCAGATCGTCGTGAGCGACACCGGCCGGGGCATCTCGCCGAAGGATCTGCCGCGCGTGAAAGAGCGGTTTTTCCGGGTAGATCATTCGACGCCGGGCTCCGGCGTCGGGCTGGCCGTGGCGGATGAGATCGTAACCGCGCACGGCGGCCGTATGAAGATAGAAAGTACGCTGGGCGTCGGCACCACCGTGACCGTGACTCTGCCGTTAAGCGGGTCCCGGTGACGGCGCGGCCGGCTGTACAGTACAGTAGATAAAAAGGGAGTATCGTCAATATGAGTCAACAACAATCCTGCAAAAAAACATCCATCGGCGGTCAGGCACTGATAGAAGGGGTAATGATGCGCGGGCCGCGGAAATCCGCCATGGCCGTGCGCCAGTCGACCGGTTCCATCACGGTGGAAACGTGGCCCACCGGCGGACAGGACCGGGCGCGCATCTGGAAGGTGCCGCTGATCCGCGGGGTATATAATATGATCGATTCGCTGCGCGGCGGGTATAAGTGCCTGATGCGCTCGGCGGAACTGGCCGGGCTGGAAGAAATCGCATCCGCTGCCGCGAAGCCGGAAGACAAGCAGCCCGAAACCGTGCCGACAGAGCCAGAAGCAACACAACCGGAAACCGCACCGGAGGAGACGCCGGAAGCCGTGCCCGTGGACGAGCCGCCGGCCGCCGCCGCGCCGGAGGAGACGCCGGCCGCGCCGGAAAGGAAGGAGCCGGAAACGCCGAAACAGAAGACCAACTTTGAAAAATACGGCATGCCGGTCATCATGGTCGTCAGCACGGTGCTGGGCGTGGCCATTTCGCTGGCGCTGTTCATGTATCTGCCGATCAAACTGTACGGATGGGTCGCCGGTGCGCTCGACAACGCCTACGGCTGGGACCTGACGGGCAATCGGTTCCTGCGCTCCGTCTGCGAAGGCTTGCTGCGCATCCTGATCTTCATCGCGTATCTGGCGGCGGTGTCGCTGATCAAAGATATGCGCCGGGTATTCATGTACCACGGGGCGGAGCATAAAACCATCTTCTGCTACGAGCACGGGCTGGAACTGACGGTGGAGAACGTCAGGAAGGAAAAACGCTTTCATCCCCGCTGCGGCACCTCGTTCATGGTGCTGATGCTGATTGTGGGCATCTTCGTTTCCATCTTCATCCCCGTCACCCAGCCGGTGCTGCGCACCCTGCTGAAACTGCTGACGCTGCCGGTAGTGGTAGGGGTCGGGTATGAACTGATCAAATGGGCCGGCCGCCGGGACAACTGTGTACGCGCATCATCTCCAAACCGGGTATGTGGGTGCAGCGGCTGACCACCAAGGAGCCGGACGACAGTATGATCGAATGCGCCATCGCGGCGCTGAAGCCCACCATCCCGGAAAATCCCGACGAGGACCGCTGGTAATGACGCTGCACGAGCAATACCGGGCGCTGCGGCGGCAGCTGCGGCAGGCCGGCTGTGAGGACGCGGATTTTGACGCCCGCTGTCTGGTGGAGGACGCCTGCGGCATCCCGCCCGGGCAATGGCCGCTGTACGCGCAGCAGCCCCTTACGCCGGAACAGCAGCGGCGCATAGAGCAGGCGGCGGCCCGCCGCTGCCGCCGCGAACCGCTGCAATACATCCTGCGCAGCTGGGCTTTTCTTGATCTGACGCTGGAGGTGGGGCCCGGCGTGCTGATTCCCCGGCCGGAGACGGAGGGCCTGTGCCGCGCAGCCGCGGAACATCTGGCCCGCACCGGCGGCCGGCGGGTGCTGGACCTGTGCGCCGGCACCGGCTGCGTGGGGCTGGGCGTCGCGTCGCTGCTGCCCGGCGCTGCGGTGACCGCCGTGGAAAAATACGACGAGGCGTTCGGCTATCTGTGCCGCAACATCCGGCGCTACCCGGCCTACCGGGTCACGGCGGTGCGGGCGGACGTGCTGTGCCCGCCGACGGTACCGGGTCCGTTTGACGCGATCGTCTGCAACCCTCCGTATATTGAGCGGGGCGCGCTGCCCGGCTTGCAGCCGGAGGTGGGGTTCGAGCCCCCTTCGGCGCTCGACGGCGGTGAGGACGGCCTGCTGTTTTACCGGGCTATTGTGCAAGGCTGGCTGCCGCTGCTTGCGCCGGGGGGCATCGCGGTCTTCGAGGTGGGCGCGGGGCAGGCACAGGCCGTGCAGGCGTTGCTGGCAGCTGCCGGCTGCCGCACAGGCGTGCAGCGGGACCCGGCCGGGATCGACCGGATCGTGTACGGATGTAAGGAGCCGATATGAACCAGATCCATATCATAGATACCCACGCCCACTACGGCAGTGAGGCTTTTGACGCCGACCGGGACGCCGTGCTGGCGGCCCAATGGCAAAGCGGTGTGGAGGCGATTGTGGAACAAAGCACCGGCCCGGACGATATCGGGCGGGTGCTGAACCTGGCCGCCCGATACCCGCGGGTGTTTGCCGCCGTCGGCATTCATCCGGAGTTTGCCGCCGCCGCGACTGAGGAGGCGTTTGAGCGGGTGTTTGCCGCCGCATCGCAGCCGAAGGTGGTCGCCGTCGGCGAGATCGGGCTGGATTATCATTATGAGAACGCCGCCCCGCGGGAGGTGCAAAAGCGGGTGTTTGCCCGGCAGCTGGCCTTTGCGGCGCAGACGGGCCTGCCCGTTTCGGTGCATGACCGGGACGCCCACGCCGACACGATGGAACTGCTGCGGCGCTGTCGGGTGCGCGGGGTGATCCATTGCTTTTCCGGCAGTGTGGAAATGATGCAGCAGGCCGTGGCCTGGGGATATTATATCGGGCTGGGCGGCGTGGTCACTTTCCGCAACGCCAAAAAAGCGGCGGCGGTTGCGGCGGCGGTGCCGGCCGACCGGCTGCTGTTGGAGACCGACGCACCCTATATGGCGCCGGAGCCGCTGCGCGGCACCCGGTGCGAGTCCCGCCTGCTGGTGTATACGGCGCGGGCGCTGGCCGCTATCCGCGGCGTGCCGGAGGCGGAAATATACCGCGTCACCGCCGAAAACGCCCGCCGTTTGTTTGCCCTTCCCTGACCGGGATCGACAGGCTGCAAATATTTTTTTACAAAAATGAAAAATAGGGCTTGATTTTTGCATTTGCATTCTATATAATAATAGGGCGCTGTTTTTGACCGCACGCGCAAGCCTGTATGGAGAGATGGCTGAGCTGGTCTAAGGCGCACGACTGGAAATCGTGTGTGCCCTATAAAGGTACCGAGGGTTCGAATCCCTCTCTCTCCGCCACATTGCGGCCGGTACCGGGCAGGGGTCCGGTACCGGCGGCAGGGTCTTTTTCCGTGCGCAGCCTGCACGCAACGAAAGAGGTGACATTCATGAAAAAGGATATCCATCCGAACTATCAAAAAACCACCATTACCTGCGCCTGCGGCGAGGTGATCGAGACTTCCTCCACCAAGAAGGATCTCCACGTGGAAATCTGCTCGAAGTGCCATCCGTTCTTTACCGGCAAGCAGAAGCTGGTCGATACCGGCGGACGCGTGGACCGTTTCAACAGACGGTTCGGCAAAAAAGAAGAAAAGTAAGGATCTATGGCAGCACCTCGGTGCTGCCTTTTCCTTTCCCGCGCCAAAGGAGGGGTACGATGCAGCCGTATAAAGTGCCGGCCGCCGCCGCTTCGGCCGAAGTCAGCGACCGACGGTCCCGGTTTATCGGCCAGGTGTGGCCGGTCAGCGAGCCGGCGCAGGCGGCACAGACGCTCGAAGCACTGCGCAAGGCCCATTATCAGGCCCGCCACGTCGTGTACGCGGTGCGGCTGCACGCGCCGGAGACCGCCCGCTTTTCGGACGACGGCGAGCCGCAGGGTACGGCCGGTCCGCCGCTGCTGGAACTGCTGCGCCGGGCCGATATGACGGACTGCCTGCTGACGGTTGTGCGGTATTTCGGCGGGGTGCTGCTGGGTACCGGCGGCCTGCTGCGGGCCTATACCGCCGCGGGGCAGCAGGCGCTGGCCGCCGCCGGCGAGGCATGGAAGGTACCGGCGGTATCTGCCCGGCTGACCTGTTCTTATACCGCCTACGGGCGGATCGCGGCCCTGCCGGCGGCCTGCGGCGGGGAAGCCGGCACGCCGGTATACGCCGAAACGGTGAGTCTGCCTGTCCGGATCCCGGCTTTGTGTGCCGGGGCGCTGGCTGACGACGAAATCTGGCGGGAAACCGGCACGCCCGCCCCGGTATGGACACCGGCCGACCCGATTTGCCTGACAAAAGAAGAATATGAAAAGAAGAAAGAATTATTTTTGAAAAAATAGAGGATTTTTGCTGCGCTTTGCGTATATGTTAACAGATGACCTTGTAAAGGAGGGATCGCCGCGTGCTCCCGCGGGAAAGATACGAAGCGTTGGAGGAACAATGGCTTTCTCCGTATGCCGCCCATGCCGTGCGCACACTCGGCCGGGACAGGGAGGACAAGCCGTGCGATTTCCGCACGGTGTATCAGCGGGACCGGGACCGGATCCTGCACAGCGCCTCCTTCCGGCGGCTGAAACATAAAACGCAGGTGTTCCTGGCCCCGGAAGGAGACCATTACCGCACCCGCCTGACCCATACGCTGGAGGTGTCGCAGATTGCCCGCACCATTGCGCGGGCCCTGCAGCTCAACGAGGACCTGACCGAGGCCATTTCCCTGGGGCACGATCTGGGGCACACCCCGTTCGGCCACGCGGGGGAAAAAGCGCTCGACGAACTGATGCCGGGCGGGTTCCGGCATTACGAGCAGAGCGTGCGCGTGGTGGAAAGGCTGGAGAATAATGGCCAGGGCCTGAACCTGACACGGGAGGTGCGCGACGGCATACTGTGCCACACCTGCGGCCGGCCCGCCGTCACGTTGGAGGGGCGCCTGGTGCGCCTGGCCGACCGCATCGCCTACATCAACCACGATATGGATGACGCGACCCGCGCCGGCATCCTCAAAGAGGAGGATATTCCGGAGGACATCCGCGCTGTGCTCGGGCACGGGCGCACCGCCCGGATCGACACGCTGATTGCCTCGACGGTGTACCACAGCGTCGATGATATCTGCCTGGATGAAGAGGTCAGCCGCGCGTTCGACCGGCTGCACGCCTTTATGTTTGAAAACCTGTACCGCAACCCCGCTGCCAAAAGCGAGGAAAGCAAGGTGCACGAGCTGATCCGGCACATGTTCTGCCATTTTGTTGCGCAGCCGGAGCGCCTGCCGGCGGATTATCAAAGGATTCGCGAGCAGGAGGGGACCGAGCGTGCGGTGTGCGATTTTATCGCCAGTATGTCGGACCAATACGCGATTAACACGTATCAGACGCTGTTCATCCCGCGGGGGTGGCAGCTGAATATCGACAAGTTCCGCTGAGGCGGGACCGAAAAAAGAGAAAGGAGGGCATCCCGTGCGTTTGCCGGACAGTTTTATACAGCAGGTCCTTGACCGCAACGACATTGAGCAGGTGGTGTCCTCCTATGTGGCGCTCAAACGGCGCGGCCGCAACCTGGTGGGCCTTTGCCCCTTCCACGGAGAAAAGACGCCTTCCTTCACCCTGTACCCCGAAAACGGGTCGTTCTATTGCTTCGGCTGCGGCGCCGGCGGCGACGTGATCACCTTTGTGCGCCGGATCGAGCATCTGGATTATCTGGACGCCGTCAAATGGCTGGCGGACAAGGCCGGACTGCCCATGCCGGAAAACGTTTCGGACGACAAGACCTCACGGCTGCGGGTGCGTGTGCTGGAGGCCAACCGCGAGGCGGCCCGGCTGTACCACCGCATCCTGTACGCGCCGGAAGGCTGCGCGG
>JAFWVC010000097.1 GCA_017518415.1 Clostridia bacterium | reverse complement strand
GTGTTGTAGGCGGCGTCAAGCGCATCCTTCGCAGAGGAGGTGCCGTTCATGGCCGCCTCGATCGCGCGGTAGATGGCCTCGTCCATTTACTACCAGCCTTCGACGCCCGGGGTGGCTTTGGCGTACTTGTTCTGCTCCAGGATGATCTTCCAGTCATCGGTCTTGAAGTAAGAGCCTTCCAGCGCATGCTTCAGGGACGGGATGAAGTACAGCGGCTTGCAGTAGTCGATCTGATAATCTTCGTTGGTGCAGTAGAACTTCAGGAAGTCGTACGCCTCCTGCGGATGCTTGCTCTGAGAGGTAACGGCGTAGCAGTACAGGCCCAGGCCGGTGTACGGCGGCACGCCTTCCTTCAGCACAGGCATGACGCCTACGCCGTAGTTGGCGGCGGTGGAGGCAGCCACACCTTGATAGTACCAGATGGTCACGTCGTTGGTCATGGCAACGTTGCCGGCCCAGAATTCGCTGGCGTTTTCACGCAGGTCGCAGAAACCGGCGTTTTTGAAGTCTACCAGCAGCTGCAGAGCCTCGACGGCCTCCGGGCTGTTGATGGTGCACTTGGTCAGGTCGGCGTTGAAGACGTCGCCGCCCATGCGCCACAGGTACCAGTAATAGTGGAAGGTGCCCCACGCGATGTAAGAGGAGGTCTCCGCGTCGAACGGGCCGGAGTAAGCCCACTTGCCGCTTTCAAGGCCGTTGCCGTAACGCGCCTTGATCTTGCCGGCGACGTCCTTCATCTCGTCCAGCGTGGTCGGGACCGACACGCCGACGGCGTCGAACATATCCTTATTATAGATGAAGTTGATGATGTTGGAGTCGAACGGCAGGCTGTAGATCTTGCCGGCCGGGTCGGCGTTGGCCGCGTTCCAGCAGGTGTCGGTAAACAGGTCTTTAATTTCGGCGGCGCCGTAGGGCGTCAGGTCGATGGTGTAGCCGAGCTTGCCGCAGGACAGCATGAAGTCGGACGGGGAGCACAGCATATCCGGAGCCGTGCCGGCGCCGAGGGCCATCTTCATCATGGTCAGCAGTTCCGTGATGTTGCCCGGGTAGGCTTCTATCACGATGGAAACGTCTTCATGCTCGCTCTCATATTCCGCAATGCCGGTGAACAGAACGTCTTTGCTGGTCTCCCAAAGGACCAACTTGGTTTTGCCGGCGGACTGACTGGCGGGCGTGCTGTTGTTGCTGTCCGTCGGGGTGCTGTTGTTGTCACCGCCGCAGCCGGCGGCGCAGGCCGCCAGCAAGACGACCGTCATCAACAACGCCAGCCATTTGCCGGTTGTTTTTTTCTTCATTTTTGTTTCCTCCTTTTCGGCGCCGCAAGGGCCGCCGGGTTTTCCTCCTTTTTCAGCGTATCACATCCCGCCGTCATTTACAACAAAAATCTTCGTAAAAAACGGCATAAAAATTGCAAGTTGCGTTATTTTGGCAAAAGAAAAGCCCTTCCGGCTGTCCCGGACGGGCTCTTCTTTTGCGTTATGATATCAGTTCCCGTTCCAGTTCTTCCGCCGTCTGTACAATGGGCGCGGCGCCCAGGGCGGCCAGCTTTTCCCGCCCGCGGAAACCCCACGCCACGGCGATGCACGGAAGTTCCGCCGCGCGGGCCGTCGCCAGATCGACCTCGGAGTCGCCGACGAAAACGGCCTGCTCCCGGCTGACTCCGCAGGCTTGCAGGGTCGCCGTCACCATATCCGGCGCGGGTTTGGCCCGCACCCCTTCCCGCAGGCCCTGCGCACAGCAAAACAGACCCGGAAAATACTGCGCGCACAGCGCCTGCACCGCGTAGTCCGTTTTGTTGGACACCACCGCCGCCGGCACGCCCGCGGCCTGCAGACGACGCAGCAGTTCCGGTATGCCGGGATAGGGCCGCGTATGGTCCCCGCAATGCAGGGCGTAGTGCTGTTCAAAGCAGGCCAGCACCCGCCCGACTTCGGCGGCGGAGGTGCCGGCCGGCACGCCCCGTTCCACCAGCCGGCGGATCCCGTTGCCCACAAAGTTGCGCACCTCGTCCAGCGAACGGGCCGGCATCCCGCACGCCGCCAGCGCATGGTTGAGGCTCTCCTTCAGGTCTTCCAGCGTGTCGAGGACGGTGCCGTCCATATCAAAAATCACCAGTTTATACATAAGAACCTCCCTGCCGGCGCCGCCGGCACCGTGATACAAAATCCGCCCGACCATTCGCCGGGCGGATCATTTTTTGTCAGCGGATCATTTGACTTCGTCAAACTTTTTCGGGTCGCAGGCCCGGACGGCCGATTTGTTGAACGACTTTGCCAGCGTGGCGGCGTACGCCTTCATCTCCGTGCGGAAATCTTTATATTTGGCGCTGCTGATGACGTTCTCACGGTTGTCGGCAAAATAGTCGACGCCGTCGGCGCGTTCCGCCGTGGGATCCATCCGGAAGATCAGCGCCGCCGTTTTGGTCGTGCCGTTCTTTTTGTACTGCACGATTTTGGCCGTACCTACCGCGACGGATTGGACCGCCTTGGCCAGGTCTTCGTCCGAAGCGGCGGTCGCGTCGACGTCCACGCGGCTGTCGGTCTACTCTTCTTCTTTCTCTTCAGTGGTGTCTTCAGCGGTGTCTTCGGTGGTGTCTTCGGTGGTGTCTTCCGTTTCCGCGGCCTTCTTCTGGTCGTCGTTGAACTGCTTGATCACCGCTTCGAAGTCCGCGCCGGTTTTGCCGGTAGCGTTAAACGCATCCAGGTATCCCTGCAGCCGGTCGGTGACCTCTTTGGCCTGTTCCTCGGTCATGTCGGCATTATCCGCGCCGACCAGCGACAGCTCGATCAGCTTATAGCTCAGGAAGTTCTGGTCAAAATACGCGCGGATTTCGTCTTCGCTCATGGCGCGCGGGCCGTTGTGGTCGTACAGGCCGTAGAACAGCGAGTATTCCGCAAGCGAAGAGGGATACGCCATTTTTTTGTAATTTTCGTTATTGAAACCGAAGGCGATGTATTCGTTGTTCTTCAGGTCCTTCAGGCTGTCTTCCAGCTCGGCTTTTTTCTTTTCGTCATAAGACAGGCCGAACTCTTTGAGCTTGTTTTCCAGCGCTTTGATATAAACCATATTGTCCTGCGCGGTCCGCCGGATATATTCCGCCAGATCGACCGACTCGGCGGCGTCCCCTTCCCCGTAGGACAGCGTCAGGTCCTTCCAATAATCGAGGTTACTGTACGAATAATAATAAAGGGTATAATAATATTGCTGATATACCGCGGCATAGGCGCTATACAGATAGGCCAGATATTCGCCGGTGGAATACTCCTGCCCGTCGATGGTCGCGGCGATTTTCGGCGTGGAGCAGCCGGCGGTGCACAGAACGGCCGCAAGCATCACACAGGCCAGCAGCGCACAAAGGATCTTTTTACACGTCAACATAGCGGTTTTTCCTCCTTAATTATCGAACACACGCGTCTATTATACAACCTTTTCCCCCGTTTGTCCACAGTCTTTTGGCAATCCGAAAAGATTTTTACCCTTGCGCGGGCTTTTTCCGGCGGGAAAAACCGCCGCGAATTGCAAGAAAGGGCTTGTCTTTCCCCGTAAAGGTATGGTATACTGAACGGAGAATTGCATGAAAGGACGATTGTGAACATGGATGCCTCTGCAAAAAAACAACTGGCCGCCTTCGCCACACGGCTGCGCATGAACGTCATCGAAAGCGTTTACTGCGCCAAAAGCGGCCATCCCGGCGGGTCCCTCTCAATGGCGGACACGCTGGCGTATCTGTATACCCGTGAAATGCGCGTCGACCCCGCCAACCCCCGTTGGCAGGAGCGCGACCGTTTTGTGCTTTCCAAAGGCCACTGCGCGCCGGCGCTGTACGCTGTGCTGGCGCTCAAGGGCTTTTTCCCGCAGGAACAGCTGCGCACCCTGCGCCAGATCGGTTCGCACCTGCAGGGGCATCCGGACATGAAGGGCACCCCCGGCGTCGATATGAGCTCCGGCTCGCTCGGGCAGGGCATTTCGGCCGCCTGCGGCATGGCGCTGACCGCCAAGCTCGACGGCGCCTCCTGGCGCACCTACGCCTTTTTGGGCGACGGCGAAATCGAGGAAGGCCAGGTGTGGGAGGCTTCGATGTTTGCCGCCCACAAAAAACTGGATAACCTGTGCATCATCGTCGACAACAACAATCTGCAGATCGACGGCGAGCTGGATCAGGTCAACTCCCCGTATCCGATCCCCGAAAAGTTTGCGGCCTTCGGCTTCAACGTCATCGTCATCGACGGTCACGATTACGACCAGATCGAGGCGGCATTCGAGGCCGCCCGCCGCTGCAAGGGCAAACCGACGGCCATCATCCAGCACAGCATTAAGGGGAAGGGCGTCTCCTTTATGGAAAACAAGGCGAGCTGGCACGGCGCCGCCCCCAACCAGGAACAATACGAGCAAGCGATGGCCGAACTGCGCGCCGCGCTGGCCGCGATCGAGGAGGGCTGAATCATGGCTGATGTCATCAAAAAAGCGACCCGCGAAGCCTACGGTGAAGCGTTGGTGGAGGTCGCGCAGGATTATCCGGATCTGGTCGTGCTGGACGCCGACCTGGCCGGCGCCACCAAAACAGGGACTTTCAAAAAAGCGTATCCCGACCGGTTTTTTGACTGCGGCATCGCCGAGGGCAACATGATGAGCCTGGCCGCCGGCATCGCCGCGGCGGGGCGGCACGTGTTCGCCTCTTCCTTTGCGATGTTTGCCGCCGGACGCGCCTATGAACAGGTGCGCAACGAGATCGGCTACACCCACATGAACGTCAAGATCGGCGCGACCCACGCGGGTATCACCGTCGGCGAGGACGGCGCGACCCATCAGTGCCTGGAAGACGTGGCGCTCATGCGCGTCATCCCGGGGATGACGGTCATCTGCCCGGCCGACGCGACCGAGACCCGCAAGGCCGTGCGCGCCGCGCTGGAAATGGACGGCCCGGTCTATCTGCGCCTGGGCCGCTACGCCGTACCGGTGCTGTTCGACGACGATTACAAGTTTGAAATCGGCAAGGGCGTGCTGATGCGCGACGGCACCGACGTGACGCTGATCGGCTCCGGGCTGACGGTGTCCGAGTGTCTGAAAGCCGCCGACCTGCTGGCCGCCGAGGGCATCTCGGCGCGGGTCATCAACATGGCCACCATCAAGCCGATCGACCGCGACATCCTGATCAAGGCCGCCGAAGAGACCGGCGCCATCGTCACCGCCGAGGACCACAGCGTCATCGGCGGGCTGGGCGGCGCCGTGGCGGAAGTGATCGCCGAAACGGTGCCGGTGCCGGTGCTGCGCGTCGGCATTCAGGACAAGTTCGGCAAATCCGGCCCGGCCGGCGAGCTGATCAAGCTGTACGGGCTCGACGGCGCCGGTATCGCCGCCAAAGCCCGGCAGGCCGTCGCCATGAAAAAATGATTCTTCCGCCGTTGCGCTGAAAGGATGAGCGTGCGCATGAAAAAGCCGCTTTGCCTGTTGCTCTGCCTGTTGCTGCTTTTACCGGCAGCAGGCGGATGTGCCGGCCCCTCCGGAGAGGAAGCCGTGCAAACGCTGTCGATCCGGCAGGAACAGATATCTTCTTTTAATCGGGCGTTGGCCGACGCACTCGTGCAGGCCGGCGCCCGGCCGACCCGCATCCTGCTGCCGGACGACGTGTGCCCCCTGACGGAGGATGCGGCTGTGCCGGCCAACGTGTCGCTGGTATTCGGCCGCGGGACGGCGCTGTCGGTGGCCGCAGGGCGGACGCTGACCATCTTCGGCGGGGTAGAAGCGCCGAACACCTACATTTTCCCGGGCGAGGGGACCGTCGCCGGCAATATCCGGGGCGACGCGTACGTCCAATGGTTCGGAGCGGATGCGAGCGACTTCACGGCGAACCAGACCGTCCCGTTTCAGAAGGCACTGGACGTCTGCGATACCGTGCTCGTGCCGTCGCGCGCCAGGGAATACCGCGTGTCTTCGCTGACGATCACCCGTCCGGTCACGCTGCGCGGGACGGGGGCGGCCCGCACCGCTATCAGGGCCGCGTCCGCGGCCGAACCGCTGATCGACGTGTGCGCCTCACAGGTGCGCATCGAGAATCTGGCCGTCAGCTTTACTCCGTTGGAGGCGCAGAAGCGCACCTTTGTGCGGCTGAACACCGAACAGCAGGACCTTCAGGACGTTTCTCTGTATAACATCTTTGTGACCAACCCCGGTTTTGCCGTGTGCGACGCCGGGGCCGGCCAGCATACCGCCAGCAACGTCACGCTCGACCATATAAAGATCAACAGCAACTACAACACCGGCGTCTGGCTGCGGGACTGCAGCACCGGCATCAAGCTGCTGGACGTGACGGTTTCCAGCTTCGGGCCGAACCTGTCCACCAAGGGCTATGTGTTTGAAAACGTGCAGCAAATGTACCTGGAAAACGTGGACAACCTGGGCGGCATTACCAAAACGGTCAAGGGCGGCGACGGGCTGACCTTTATCAACTGCGCCAACGTTTCCTGCTACCGCGTGATGACCGACTACCTCAACGCCCGTCATCTTGTAATCCGAAACTGCACGAAGTTCCATTTTTCCAACTTTGTCACCTCGCTGATGTGCGAGGAGGGCCTGTATTTCGACGGGCTGACCGACTCCGTCATGGACGTGATCAAGGTCAATGGCAACTACCCCTCCACCGGTCCGGGCGCCTATCTGAAAAACTGCTCCGGCAACGTGTTCAACGACCTGATTATCATTGACGCCAGCCAGTCCGCCGTCGTGCTGGAAAACTGTTCCGGCAACGTGTTCAACAACCTGGTCACCGCCGGGGCCGCCCGGCCGTACGCGCTCGAAGAGCGGGAAGGCTGCCGGGACAACCGGTTTCAGGGCCTGATCCTGACGGGCGCCTTTTCGCTGCAGGGCGACGGCAGTTCCATCCACGGCCTGCGCGACGAAAAGGACCGGCTGTTCGCCGTGATCGCGGCGCCGGCCGAAGGCTGAGGAGGTGGCTGTGATGAAGAAGCTTTTCTGTCTGCTGCTTTGCCTGCCGCTGTTCTGTCTGCCGTTGGCCGGCTGTACCGCCGCGCCGGCAACGCCCGGCCCGGCGGCCGGGCAGGCCATCCCCGCGTTTGAGCCGGACGCGATCGAAGACCCGGTCTACCGGGACGGGTGGCTGAACGTGACCGATTTCGGCGCCGCCGGCGACGGCAGTACCGATGACGCCGCCGCGCTGCAGCAGGCTGTGGACGCCTCTTTGCAGGAGGGCGGGTCCCGCACCCTGTGGTTCCCGGCCGGGCAATACTGTGTGCGCGGCATGCTGACCGTCCCCCGGGACGTGTGCTGCGTGTTTGCGCGGGGCGCCTCGCTGGTTTTCCGCACTTTTTATGTGACCTTTGAGGCTTCCGTGACCGCCGGGCTGTATGAGATACTGACCGGCGAGTTTGACAGCCTGCTGAATAACGAGACCGTCTTTCCGCAATGGTTCGGCGCCGCCGGTGACGGCGTGACCGACGACACCAACGCCTTCCGCCGCGCGCTGGAGCACGCCCTCGACGTGTCGCTGCCCTGCACCGCCGGCGGCTATCTGCTCGGCCCGGTCGATGTTCCGACCAACGCCCGCGTGCACGGGTACAACGGCAAATGCGCCACCGTCGTCGGCCGGCCGGACGCCGAATACATCTTCCGCTTTCAGGACGGCCAGACCGGCTGCCTGGTCAGCGACCTGATCTTCCGCATGGGCGGGGCGGAAACCGCCGCCTGCTTCTTCTTCGATGCCGCCGGCGTCCAGCAGCTGACCCACATCGAGGTGTACAATATTTACACCGAGGGCGCCTGGCACGTCATCCGGGATGCGCACAAAAGCGGCGCCATCATCTCGGACGTCGTCGTGCGGGACATGGTGTGCCTCAACACGCGGGATATCGCCTTTGACACCGACAACTTCTGGGGCTTCTGCTTTATGCGCAACTGCGTGTTTGACAACTCCGGCCTGCAGGCGGCCTACGGGGCCGGCACCGGCAACTGCCCCGCCGTCTCCATCGGCGACAACGCCGGGTTCATCCTGCAGAACAACCGGGTCGTCGGCACCGGCGACCCCGGCCGGGCGGACGAACACGGCTTTGAGTACCACAACAACGTGGCCACCTGGATGGACGGCTGCTCCGTCAGCGGCACCGGGGGCGACGCGTTCCGCATTTCCGGCGGCAGCCACCTGTATTTTTCCAACATCACGGCGGAGGGGATGTACGGCTACGGCCTGAACCTGACCTCTTCCCCGTGGCTGCAGCTGATGAATATGACCGTTACCGGCCTCGGCAAGGACCGGGAGGAAAAACAAATCGGCGTGCAGCTGAAAAACCTGTCCAACGGGCAGATCGACCGGCTGACGGTCTCCGGTTGCAGCAACAACGGCGTGCTGGCCGCCTGCACCCGCTGCGCCTTCACCAACCTGGCCGTCAGCGATTGCGGCAACTTCGGCCTGATAGACGCCGGGACCGGCTGTGTGTACAGCGTCCTGACCGTCGAGCGGTGCGCCGGCGGCCACCTGAACGCCATGAACGACAAAACCGTGTTTACCGGCGCGACCTTCGACGGGCAGGCCGTCGACAGCCTGACGCAGGCCGGCATTTATTGACAAAAAAGGAGGCGCCTTTGCGGCGCGGCCCGACACCGTTATAAAAAGGAAAAGGTAAAAGAAAATGGCACAAAAAAAGCGACCCTATCTGTGGCTGGCGCAGGCCGGCGTTATCGCCGCGATGTACACCGCGCTGACCATGATCGTTCCGGCCGCCTCCTTCGGGCCGGTCCAGGTCCGTCTGTCGGAGGCGCTGACCATCCTGCCCGTGTTTGCGCCGGTAGCTGTTCCGGGGCTGACGGTCGGGTGCCTGCTTGCCAACATGCTGGGGCTGGCCACCGGCGCCAACCCCATCGGCGCGTGGGATCTGCTGCTCGGGCCGATGGCCACCCTGATGGCCGCCGTGCTGACCTATTTGTGGCGCGGCAAAAAGCTGGCCGGGCTGCCGGTGCTGTCCTGCCTGCCGCCGATCCTCTTCAACGCCGTGATCATCGGGGCGGAGCTTTCCTTCGCCTATTACGATTTTTCGCTGCCGACGCTGGCCTTCTGCATGGGCACCGTCGGCCTCGGGCAGCTGATCGCCTGCCTGATCGGCGGGTTGGCGCTGTATCTGGCGCTGGACCGGTCCGGCGCCGCCGCCTTCCTCTTCCGCAGCCGGCCGCAGTAAGGCTCCCCCCTTTTTTGCCGCGGCGTTCGCGGTATCTATGGTAGAATAAATAATAAATCGAAACGCCCGCGCGGGCGCGCAAATACTCGCGCGTGAGGGCGCCTTGTCCGGCCGGAAGAAAACGTTATTTTATAAAATGATAAAAAATTGAAAAAAAGTATTGACAAATCCGCCGGAATGTTGTATAAAGGATGATGAATTATTGCCAGAAGGGGTCTTTCTGTCCTCTCAAAACACGCCGCAGGGTGCGGCCGGCGGTCGCCGCCGGCCACCGTTTCACACCGTGACATAGAGAAAGATGTGTGGTGAATTACAACATATGGCAGAGAAAAAAGGATTAAGAATCACCTTGTCGGTGGTAGGCATCATCCTGTGCGTGGTTTTCGGCTTGCTGCTGGTATGTAATATCGTCATCATCGTCAAAGGCGTGGCGGATCCTGACACGCCCCCCTCCATCTTCGGCGTCACGCCGATGGTCGTGCAGTCCGGTTCCATGAGCATATGGGTCGACGCGGACGACCACGCCGCCGGCCACGTGATCCACCTTGTGACGCAGGACCAGATAGCGGACCTCGATGCGGCCGGCATCGCCGCCCTCAAACCGGGCGACACCTTCTGGTCGTACGAAGAAGATTATAAAGTGCAGAACACCCTCGTGAGCGTCGGCGACACGGAAGACGGCAAAATCTTCTCCGTCCACCGCCTCGCGGAGGATCATATCGAGGTAGGGGACCTGATCTTTGTGCGCAAGGTCGACACCGCCTCGCTGCGCGTGGGCGACGTCATCTCGTACCTCGAAGACGGGGTCGTGGTCACCCACCGCATTATCAAGATCGGGCAGAAGGACGGCAAGTTGTCCTTCACCGTCAAGGGCGACGCGAACCTGAGCAAGGATACGGAGCCCGTGGCGGAAGACAAGGTCGTCGGCAAGTACGGCTGGCGCATCGCCAAAATGGGCGATTTTGCCTACTTTATCCAAAAGCCGGTGGGCATGCTGCTGTTCATAGGCGCACCGCTGGCCGCCTTCATCATCTATGACATCTTCCGCCGCCAGCGCGCCGCCAACAAGGCCGGCGCCAAAACCGCCGAAGCCGACGCCGAACGCGCCGCGCTGGAAGCGGAGCTCGAGCGGCTGCGCAAGCTCGCCGGCGAATCCGGCGGCGAGCCGTCGGCTGATCCGGCCGCGCCCGCCGCGCCGGAGCAAACGCCGGAACAAACGCCGGAGCAGGCGGATGACACGCCGGCGGCCGGCAGCGTATAATGTATATTGTCTTGATTTCCCCTTTGCCACAGGGAGGTCGGGTGATATAGTAAGTGAGGGCTTCCTCACCGTCGGGGGCAGCGTCTTGTCCCAAACCCCAAAAGGGGGGGCGTTGCCCCTAAAATATTTTAAGGAGGACCAAAATCATGAAAAAAAATTGGATCATGAGGGTTGCTGTCCTTATGGTAGCCCTCACCCTCGTCACCAGCTGCTTCGTCAGCGGCACCTACGCTAAGTACATCACCACCGCCGACGGTAACGACACCGCGCGCGTGGCGAAGTTCGGCGTACAGATCACTGCGACCGGCAGCCTGTTTGATACGACCTACTTGGCTGTTGCCGGCGGAAACACCCCCGGCGGAAGTGCTACCACCGGTCTTACTGTAAAGTCCAGCAATACGGACAAACTGGTGGCCCCCGGCACCAAGAACGACACCGGCCTGACCTTCAACGTGACCGGTACGCCCGAAGTGGACGTCGCTGTGGAAATGAGCATTGACG
>JAFWVC010000096.1 GCA_017518415.1 Clostridia bacterium | reverse complement strand
TGATTGGTATCCGATTCGATAAAGAAGGCATATCCGCGCGCGGCCAGCAGCGCTTTGAGCCGCTCCGCCATCTCGATGGCGTGCCGGCCGATGCGGAAATACAGCTCGTCGGTGAACAACGCGTCAAATTGCACGCCGAGCAGCCGCCCTTTGGCCAGCAGCGCGCCGCGCTGTTTGACCAGCGTCATGAAATGCGGCGGTCGGTTGCCTTTGGTAAACACGACCGCCTCCCCGCACAGCGCGCCGACCTTGGTGCCGCCGATGTAAAACACGTCGCACAGTCGGGCGATATCCGGCAGCGTCAGATCGGTATGCCGGCTTGCCAGCGCATAGGCCAGCCGCGCCCCGTCCATATACAGCGGGATGCCGTACCGGCGGCACACCCCGGACAACGCCGCCAGCTCCTGTTTGGTGTACAGCGTGCCGTACTCGGTCGGATGCGACAGATACAGCATTCCCGGGAAGACCATATGCTCCCGGCTGTCGTCCGCATAAAAGGCCGCCAGAAAGGCTTCCAGCGCGGCAGCCGTGACCTTGCCGTTCTCCTGCGGCAGCGGCAGGACCTTGTGGCCGGCGTATTCGATCGCGCCCGCCTCATGGGTGCCGATATGCCCGGTCTTGGCCGCCAGCACGCCCTCGTACCCGGCCAGCAGGGTGGAAATGACCACCGCGTTCGTCTGCGTGCCGCCCGTCAGGAACTCCACTTGTGCGTCCTCCATCCCGACGGCCCGGCGGATCTTCTCCTTTGCGGCTTCACAGTACGGGTCGGCTCCGTAACCGGGCAGCGCCTCCCGGTTGGTGTCGGTCAGCCGCTTAAGCACCTCCGGATGTGCCCCGGCAATATAATCGCTTTCAAAAGATACCACGTGTTGTCGCCTCCGCTTTGAACGGCCGCTGCGCCCGGCCGCATAAAAGTTTTTACGGATCCAGTATATAAAAAGCGCGGCGGTCTGTCAACCGCAGATTGTCCGGTGCAGGCTTTTTTCTTTCCGTCCGCGGGATCCGTGCCGCCCCTTCGCCGATAAAAAAAGACCGGATATATCCGGTCTTTTTTCGTTGCTTTTCAGGCTGTGACCCAGCTGGTGCCGTTAAAAGCCATGTGCCAGGTCTCCGCAACGGCGGAGGCCGGCGCCGCTTGCAGCGCTTCCGCCAAAATCGTGACTTGCAGATGATACTGCGGATTGGCCGATACGCTCGGGCTGAGGTTCTCCGCAATGGAGGCGATCAGCACGTCCGTCTGCTCGCCCGGCTGAACGATCCCGTTGTAATACCAGTACCCCTCGGTCAACAGCGATGAGTTGCTGCCGTTGGTCCAGTTCAGCGGAGAGGCCATCGTGGCCGCATACGCGTAGGCCGTTGACGGCTTATAAGCCACGTTGCCGTCCGCGTCCACCCAGTTGATCACGACCTTTGCGCGCAGGTAGGCGGGGATATCTCCCGTATTCTCAAGCTTGACGTTGGTCTTGGTCGTACCGTTGAACGTTTCGACCACGTTGCACGAAACGGTCGCCGGAAGCAGCGTATTGTCCACGACCGCAGTAGTGTCCTTGAGCACGGCGTACACGATGCCTCCGATCAGCGCCGCACCGGCCAGGATCAGCGCAACCACCGGCACGACCGGACGTTTTTTGCCTTCTCTTTTTTTCATCGCCGCATCCCTTCCTTCGGTTTTTCGGCTTTTCGGTTTTTCGGCTTTTCGGCGGGTTTTCAGGAACCGAACCGGTTGACCTCGCTGTCGTACCCGTTGAGCCAGTCGGTATTGTTGAGGTTCCCCGTAAAGGTCACTTCGGTATAGCCGACCATGGCGCCGGCGGGCCTGGAGTCGTTCGCGCTGTACACACGCACGTGGGTCTGGGTTCCTTCGCTGTCATAGCGCCAGCTCCACTCGGTATGTTCGGCCACCGTGTAGTCGCCGTATGCCACGCCCTTGATCGTCACAGAGGAAACGCCTTTCGGCAGGCAGACGTAGAAGGTGGTCGTATCGGGGCAGGTGACCGTATACCAGAAATCCTGATCCGCCGCGCCGTCGTTGCGGATAATTTTAAGGGTGTTGTTCGCCTGATCCCGGTAGATCGCGTAAATGACCGGCTCGCCCGTAAAAGCGGTGTACGCCGTGCCGTTTGCGCTGTACTGCACCGTGCCGTCGACGATCCGCAGGTGCAGTTCCCTGTTTTCGGAAACGAACTCCAGATCGCCCGTTCTGGCGACGTTGGCGTCCCCCACGCCGATCTTGACGTAGTCGAGCGAGAGGACCTTGGCGCTGCCGTCCAGCACCGGAGGCATCCGGTAGCCGGTGCCGCTTTGCCGGATCGGGAAATCGGCATCCGTCACGTCAAGATAGAGGTTCTGGTCCACGTTGACCCCGTTCATCTGTACCACCTGGTTGTTGTAGCGCACGGGGTTGATCATCGTCAGCGACCCGTCCCCTTCTTCCTCCACGTAGACCACGCGAGGCTTGAGATAATAGAGGTAGTAGATCTCTTTATTGCCGAGCAGGAGGGCCTCGCTGCCGTTGAGGAAAATATCGGCGTATTCGTACGCCGTGAGCGAGTCATACGTCACGGTCGACACGGTACCGGCCGGGGTGACGGCGGTGCCGGTACGGGTACCGTACACGATGCCCGCAAACACATACTGGTCCGTGCTGCCGCGGAAGGGATCGACCGGAGAGGTCGCCGCCAGGGAGACCGGCGTATCGTACGGCAGGGAGACCGTGTAGTCGGCCGGAGTCGTCTTCCGGAGCGTATCGTCCTTGAGTACGACGTTCCCATTGATCAACTGCGCGACGTGCACCTCTACCTCGAGCGGCGTGCGGATGTTGGTGAAGGTCACCTGTTGGTTGACGCTGTTGGAAGCGGTCGTGTAGGTATAGACCAGCGGCGTAGCGGCGGAGGCGTCGTTGTGCGTCTCAAAGCCCGCCTTGGCGGTCTGCGTCACGGTGATGGTCTGCGTGGTGACTTCGTAGGTGTAATCACGTCTGTAAGAACCGCCGGAATAATAATAGTTGCCGCTCGGTGCCGGCGCGGTCGATTCGTAGAAGATCGTGACGGGCGAAGAGCCGCCGTTCGTCAGCTGGAAGGAAGACGAGGAGACCGGGCTGACCGTCGGCGTACCGACGACCGTCGGCGTGCCTGTGGATTGCAGCGTATAAGTGTAGCCCGAATAAGCAGTTCCCGATCTGGTAAACGTGTCGGTCCGGGTATAGTTCGTCACCGTCTCGGTGACCGTGACCGTGTAATCGAAACGCTCGTCGAGGTCGATCAGCCGGCCGATGGTACGCTCGTTCACGGTAACGATCACGGGCTTGGCGGTGGTCGTATAATAGATGACGTACAGCTCGATGTCCCGGCCGCAGTCGGTCCAGGTGGTGCCGCCGTCTGTCGAATAGCGGAAGCCGTTCCAGGTGTTTTCCACCGTCAGCGCGGGGCGGGAGCCGTTCGCGTCGCTGTCCGACGCCTCGGTGATCACGCGCATCTGCGCGCTGTTCGTGGCGTTCGGCGTGCCGACGGCGTAGGCGTAGTACTTGTAATCCTCATTATTGGCCCAGTACATTGCCTGGTTCACGTGCCCGTTCTCGTGCATCCCGTACGTGTTCAGCTGCGCCGTCGTGGGATAGCCGGTCCGGTTCATCACGGCGTTCGACAGCGAGCCGTCCAGGTTCATCGCCTTGTAGCGGATGTTGAGGGTCTTCGGGTTGGTGAAGTAGACGAACCAGATCTCTTCGTCCTCGTCCACCCGGCCGTCGGTGCCGTCGGTATAATCCACCCAGACGGCGCGCTCGGTACTGTTGTAATAGATGCGGCTGACCGGCTTGGCGCTCGTGATCTCGTCGATCGTCGCGCACACGAAGGTCCTGGCAAACTCATGGGTCGCGGGGATGCCGGTCGTATACCGGGCGGCGTCCGAGGCGCTGCCGATGGTCAGCGGCGCCGTATCGCTGCTGATCGGCACGTAAGAGGGGTTTTCCCTCAGCCAGTTCGCGTCCTTGTTCACCGGCGTGGCGTCGGTCGTGTCTACCGCGTGCAGCCGGATCTCGACCGGCAGCCGCCAGAAGCCGTAAAGCGTCATCTCACCGGCGACGGCCGTCGTGGTAAAGGCGTATTCGGTAGGATCAAGCGAGTTGCGCTCCAGCGTCCAGTAGTTGAAGTTTTCGCCCGGAACGGAGGAAACCGGCGTATAGGGCGGCTCGTCGACCGTCCTGCCGATGACGGCATAGGTGTAATACTGCTCTTTCACCGGGTCCCACGTGTAGGTCGCGGGATCCCACGTGCCGCCCCAGTTGGCATTGATGTTGTTTTTGTCAAAATAGACCTTCACGCCCCACTCCGCGTACAGCCGCACCGGCTCATCCGTGTCGACGTAGTAGTCGCCGCCGAGGTCGAAGTGCGTGCCCTGCGCGTTCGCCTGCGTGTTCCAGCCGACGATCTCGGCGTCGGTACGGGTAAAGCCGGTACCGTCCGCCAGCGTGATGCCGGAGTTGTTGATCAGGTTCATGATCGTCGCCGTGGTCGCGCCGCAGTTGGTCTGAACAGGAGGCGCCGAAAGGTCGGTCGGCGCGCCGTAGTCCACCGTTGCGGAATCCACCACGCCGCCGTTGGCGTCATAGATGATCCGCGCGGTGCCGATGTAGGTATACACGGCGTCCAGAATCAGGTACTTGCGCTCCTCCCCGTTCACCATCTGGGTCGTCGCGAAACGGGACTGGAACTCGAAGGACTGGCCGGGATAATAGATCGTGTTGGAGTTGTCGCCGCGGATCTTCCAGCCGATGAAGTTGCGGTGCTCCTCGTCGTTGGCGACCGCCGTACGGGTGATGACCACCTCGGAGCGGTCCATATAGTCGGCGCTGTCGAGCAGTTTGAAGGTCACTTCGTTGCTGTCGTTGCCGTCGATGGTGCCCAGGTCGCCCGCGTCATAGCGGATGCAGTAGGTACCGACCTGCTTCCAGTGCAGCTTCAGCGTCATGTTGTGGTCGATCCGGGTGGAGAAGTTATACAGGGTCTCGGTCCCGTCGCCGTTGACCTCGAACCAGTTGGCATACCGGAAGGCGTCCGGCGAGTGTTCATACTTCACGTTCAGGTCGACGATTGCGGGGTCGCTGATATCCTGCGTATAGTAGGTGGTACGGTCGTGGATGCTGTCCTCAACGGAATCCCACTCGTCGGTCAGGCCGTAATAGCTTCTGTCCTTCACGGCGTAATACCAGGTGCCGTTCAGCGATTCGATATAGTCCCGCTTTGTGTTGGCGTACTCCACGACCAGCTCGGTGGTGTTGAAGACCTTCCAGAACCAGGTGGAATAATCGCCGTAGCCGTACAACTGGCCGCCGTTCGGGTCGATCTTGATCAGGTACCACTGCGTGGACCAACCGGCGTAGATCGCCATGTTGGCGGCGGGCATCGTCCGGGAGAAATCGACCCTTTTAGTACATGCGTCATCGTAGAACCAGCCTCTGAACTCGTACCCCTGCTTGGTCGGGGTGGGGTTCGCCGGTTGGAAATCGGTCAGCGGCGACTCGTACAGCACGCTGCTCGAAGGGCTCACGGTGTTGCTGTTGTCGGCATCCAGATACGAGAGCGTATAGGTTTTGCGGCGGTGATATACGTGGAGCGTGGTGGTGTAACTGGTCGACTGGCCGGCAGAGGTGGTATGGTGCGCGCCGCTCGCCCGGAAGCCTTCGGCGTTCGACGAATACCCGGCAACTTCAAAGCCGGTGAACTTATCCGTGAAATTGAACGTTCCGTTACTGCCGTGCGCCGTTTCGCGGTCGTCAAGGGTATAGGTGCCGTCCAGCTGCTGGCGGTAGTGATAAATCGTAGCGGTACCGGCATTGCCGTTGCAATACAGATTGTACACGGCGTCGGCGTGGATAAAGCTGTCGAGCAGCGTCTGCGTGGTACCGCCGTTCGCAGCCTCTCTCCATGCGTATGCGGTCACGTCATCCCAACTGTATCCCGCCTGGGCAAGCGTCTGTCCGTACAGACCGGTCCAGCAGAGGGCGTTATTTACTCTGGTATACCGCGTGTCGGTAAACAGCTCGTTGTTGTACGTCCAGGAATAGCGCGTCAGGGGAATCATCGCGCCAGAATCATATCCGTATACATTATCGGTGTTGGAGGCGTAGGTCGTGCTGGTGGTATACATTGTGCCAGTATACCGCTGACCGTTATAAGTCCAATATCGGTTCCCCATACCGCCGGCTCTGGTCAGCTGAACAAGTGCGCCGTCGACGATACCATATACAGTCGTATCGCGGGTGGTTGTCGTCACATAATAGATGGTACCGGTATACTGCGTCTGGCCGCCGTCGGCGCTGTAAAACGCGTTGTTCAGGTGCGTCAGCTGCACGTATGCGCCGTTGACGTAGCCGTACTGCGTGCCGGTATCGTTCGTAGTAGGTACGTAGGCGGTCCCCATGCCGTTGAAAGTACGGCCGTTTGCGTTAAAGACGATTGCCCGCAGGTCGCGGTCATAGTAGACGTTCAGCACGGTCGAGCCGTTGCCGTTGACGGTCGTATCGGCGTCGCACCGGGCATAATGGAAGCCGGTATACTCGCCGCCGCTCCTCTGCTTGTAGGTGTTGGCGACGGTCGCGGTCGCTTCCGAAGTAGAAGAGACACGGGCGCTTTCCGCAAAGTCGTACGTCTTGTCGGCGTCGGCGGCGTTCTTGTCGTCATCCACGCTCTGCCGCCAGATGACGATGGTATATTCGGCGTTGCCCGGCGTCCAATGGCCGTAGATCATGACATTTTTGGTCAGCATCAGCTGGCCGTTCACGATACTCAGGCCGCTGCCCTCCGGGAAGACCGCCGAGGTGTTCAGAACGCCTTGTGCATTGGAAATCTGCACGCCGCCCTCCGCCGCCGTATACCAGCCGGCGAACTCGTACCCCTGGCGCGTGGGGTGCTTGCCGGCAAAGGAAGAGATGCCCTCGTCGCTGTACAGGAACTCGGGGGCGAAATAGGTCGCGCCCGAGCCGGTGGGCGCCGAGCTGTAAGACAGCCAGTTGATGTCGGAGAAAACGGGGTACAACTCAAGGTTCTCCGAGATGACGACGTCGCCGGAGGCGTTGCCCTGGAGCGGCGCGTTGTAGGGGATCGTGTTGTCCGCCGGATTGATGTTTTCCTCGGTGGTCCAGCCGCGGAACGCCTTGGCGGGCGGCGGCGGCGTCTCGCCGGGTTGGACGGTCTGCTGGTTGGCGCTGTCGTCGTAAGCGACCGTCACGTCGCTGATATGGATCGTCGCATGCCCGTTGACGATCTCGCCGCGGCGGGTGCCGGTGATCGGCCATGTGTCCGCCGCACCGGAATACTGCTCGTGGAAGATGACGTAGGCAAAGGTCGAAAACCGGGCGTACAGGTCGATCTCCACGCCGGTGGGCGTGGGGATATTGTCAAAGTCAAAGGGCGTGCTTTGCAGCGTGGCGCCGCCGCTGCCGTTCGCGGTACCGATATACCACGCGTCAAAGGTCGAATTGTCGCTGTCGGCAATAGAGGGCAGCCGCGGGACGACCAGCTCTTCACCCGATTTGATGATCTGCGTGAAGGTCGTCTGCCCCTGATCCATATAAAGTGTATATTCGGTATAGGATGTCTGCGTGGCGTCGGTCGGCACAAAGAACTTATAGGTGTCGCGATAGACGCCTTCGCCGAGCGAATAGACCGAGAAGTGGTCGGTCGTGAAGTTGACGGCGCCGTCCTTCGCCTCGGTCGCGATCAGCTCCGGCTCGTCGCCGAAGTGGACCACACGCAAAGCGGAGGCGGTTTCCTGCTCGCGGTCCATCAGCATGATGCTGACGTTGACCGGGAAGGCGGGCTGATACTGCTCATGCGTACGGCTGCTGACAATGCTGATATCCAGCAGGCGGAGATATTCGATGCTGTCGGCGTCGTAGCCCATCTTTTCGGCGGCTGCCGCGCGGTAGCCTGCGTATTCCGCCGAATCTTCGGTGATCTCGGTCACTTTCAGCTGCGCATCGACGGGGATGTTGGCCCGCACGTCGAAGGACACGCTCACGCGGTAGGTGTTGCCGTCGGTCGCCTTGATCGAAGATTCCAGCACCGTCTCCGTCAGGATAAATACCGAGAAGGACCGCGACACGAAGGAGACCGTGTTGTCGTCGGTCACAAGCAGGGTGCCGTCGGCAGTGGTGCAATATTCCACAAAGACGACGTTTTTGTGGCCCGTGGCCTGGAAAGCGGCCTCGGCCGCCTCCGGGAAGGCGGCGGCGAACATCGGATCATTGAGCTCCGTCGCTCTGCCGGCAAAATATTCCGCCTCGATGAGGTCGGCGTCATCCAGCACGTGGATGACCTGCAGCGACCCCTCCTGCGGGACCGCCACGTCGCTGATCGTGATCGTCACGGGGTCTTCGGGATGATACTCTTTGCCTTTGTTTTTCAGGCTGATGTCGTAATACGCCAGCGCGCCGAACGTCTCCGGATCAAACACCTGCGGGTTGCCGGTGTCTTCGCTCTCCTGCCCGGGCGTCTGTTCGCCCGTCTGTTCCGGCGTCTGCTCGCCCGTCTGCCCCGGCGTCTGCTCCGGCGTCTGCTCGCCCGTCTGCTCGGGCATCTGCTCGGGCGTCTGCTCGCCCGTCTGCTCGGTCTGTGCGGGCGTCTGCTCGGTCTGCTGCGCCCGCCGCTGCGCCGCGGCCCCTTCGGCGGCTTCGCGCAGGCTTATCTCGCCGGACAGCCAGCGGGACAGCCACTCCCACCACGGGTTGCCGGGATGGTCGGGATCTTCCAGCGCGGCGAAGGGATCTTCGATCTCTTCCGCCGTGAGCTTGACGCTGTTCGGGAACTGACCGGTAACGGAAACGTTCCCTTTGCGCAGAGTGACCGACGTAGCCTCGTCAGAGAAGGTAAAAAGCGTGAAGGAACCCGCTATCAGGGCAAGGCACATCAGCACGGCTATCAGTCTGATCGCTTTTTTCACAGATGTGCCCTCCTTCTTTCTTCTTTTCGTGGTGTTCATGTTTTTCCCTCCGGCGCGCTCGGCGCATTCAAGGTGTCACAGTGGAAAACTTGCCGGTAAACGCTGCCAAAGCCGTCGCTTCGCCGGATGCGGGCTGAATCAGATATCCGCAGAACTTCAGCGCTTCCGCGCTGCCGGTGATCGGCGTTTTTGTCAGCGTGAAGGAGTTGCCGCTCAAAATGGCAATATGGTCCAGCCCGGTGCTCTGGTTGTCGATCAGCCCCGCGGCGTAGGTGTAAACCGCGCCGCCGTGCGGGCCGACGGCGCCGGAGAGCAGCGTCCATTTCGTCGTGTCGATCGCATACGTCAATTGTGCCGACAGGCTGTCCTCGATCACTTCCAGATAGAGATAGGCGCCGATCGCGGTCTTGCCCGTGATGGCGACGTACGGGTCTTTCGGAATCGTCAGCCCGGGAATGAGCTGGTAGGTGTTTGCGCTCACAACAGAGCCGTTGTTCAGGGTGTAACTGCCGTCGGTGCCCTGCACCGCCTGATGTTCGAGCAGTTTGAAGGTGTCGGCCAGCTTGGCGTTGGCCACAAAGGTGCCGTTGACCTCTTTGTCGAAAACGTATTTGCCGATGACGGTGTTCGCCGTCGCCGTAACCAGACAAAGCAGAACGATTGCCGTCAGCAGAATCTTCATGTGCCGCGGCATCGTTTTGAAATATTGTTTGATTGCGTGCAATACCTTTTTCATGTTGATCCTCAATCCGTCTGCACAATCTGAACGCTGACCGTGAACGCAATGTTCAGGGCGTCGCTGCTGATGATGTCGTTATCGTAGTCGTCCCCGGCCGAAGAGAACGACTCGAAGAACTCTGCGGGGACGTCGAACGTCAGGTTGATCGTTTCGCTTTGCGGGGTGCCGGCCGCCGCGGGCAGGGTGCCCGCCGCGCGGAAGGTCAAACGGTCCGTAAAAGCGGCGCCCTCCGTCGGCGCCGCGCCGCCGAGGCGCGGGTTCGTGATCTTCCCCGCCACGCTCTGCCCGAAGCGGATGATCACGTCATAGGAAACCGCCACTTCGGACCGGTTGGTCACCGTGATGGGATAGGTCACGCTGCCGGTGCCGTCGGGAAGGACCTCGATCTGCGCGCCGGACGTCATATCCACGTTCCAGAGGGCGACACGGGCGGCGTCGTCGCGCGTGTCACCGGAGCGGTATTTGGCCAGAAAATCCGTTGCAAAAAGAGAAGAGAAAAACGCCAACAGCAAAATGATCAGCATGATATCCCGGATCACGCCGCTATCCTTTCTCACTTTACTCATAGGTCTTTCTCCGTTCTTTTCTCAACGTGGGCCGTCCGGCCCCTTGCTTTTTGGCGGTTCAGTCTTGTGCGGGCGGCGGCTCGCTTCCCGTGCCGTCCGCGGATTCGTCGAGGGTGCGCGGCTCTTCCGCATTCTGCTGCGTCTGAGCGGGCAGTTGTGCCGCCGCGCCTTCATCCGCGCCCAGTTCCTGTTTCAGGTGCTCGATCTCTTCCCTCATCCGGCTGTCTTTTGCGGCCTCTTCCGCATCCTGCACCCTGCCGTACAGCGAAAGGTAGAAGAGGGTAAAGAGGAACGTCAGCACCAGGATCATGCCGGGCACGGTCCGCACATATCGCGGAACGATGCCGATAAAGGGCACCGAGAAGAGCAATTTGCCTTTTATGCGCGACAGAGAGATCGGCTCGTCACTCACATTGTTGGCGTCGCCTTTGGTCACGACCGTGCGGTTTTCCGGGTCTATGCTGATAATCCGGTGTACCACCGGGACGCCGCCGGTCGAGTACACCACGATATCGTCGACCTCGTACCGCTGGCTTTTCGCAATGACGATCAGGTCGTTCGGGGAAAGGACAGGCTCCATGCTGCCGGTGAGCACCACCGCGCTGCCGACCCCGAACGGCATGGGCAGGGAACTGCCCGTGGTAAACGTCAGGATCAGGTAACCCGCGGCATACAGCGCCACGAGCACCGCAAGCGAAACGAGGAAGATTTTTAACTTTTTCGGCTTTTGCCTGTTCTTCTGTTCTTTCATGGCATCTGTGTGTCAGGCGCCGCGGCCGGTGCGGCGGGCGTTTGTGCCGCCCCGGTTTCCCCCGGTAACGCGCCTGTTTCCCTTGTGTTCTCTGGTATAGGATCGCGCGCTCGCCGGCCGGAACCGCCTGCCGGGCAGCAGGAGGGGCGCTTTGCTTTGCCTTTTTGCCCGGAACGGAGAAGCGTTCCGTCATCACCTGCTGTTTTATACTATTCCGCCCCGTTGCGTTCGGCCCTGCCCGCGCAATGCGCACAATGCGCGCATATATAATAATAAATATATATCTTGAACAGAATACCATATAGACCGGAAAATGTCAAGGTGTTTTTCAGGAAACGTTTCTTGCTTTTTCCAGCAGCCCGTGCGTCGTTTGTACGGTGTGCCGAAACGGCTCCGGCCGGGGCGCAACGCGCGTTTCCGCGTACCGCGAAAACCTGGTTGCCGCGCTGCTTTTCCTCTCCCCGAAAAGGGCCTTTTCGGGGAGAGGAAAAGCCATCGGTCCCCCCCGGACCGTCATTCACTCCCGCGAGCCCTTCAAGCCCCGTTCCTTCGTTTACAAAAATAGCGAAGAGGCCATGCCTCTTCGCTGTTTGGTGCGAGTGTTGATAACGGACTTAAAAACAAAGCGAGTATCTGTAAATCCGTTACAGATACTCGCAGTGGTACGATGGTTGAAATAGGAACAGGCAATTGGAAGTCAAACAGAGTCTTCTGATCCAATTGAAAAACGGTATAGAACCCTTTTTTCGTAATACCTGGACCTGGTGGGATTCGAACCCAT
>JAFWVC010000095.1 GCA_017518415.1 Clostridia bacterium | reverse complement strand
GGGCGCCGTTTTCCGCCGGCACGGCGGCCGTGCCCGTACCGGGGCCGGAGGGCGCGGTCATGCCCGCGTCGGCCGAAGTACTCGTCCCGGGGCCGGCCGGTTCCTTCTCAAACAGATACAAATTGCCGTTCCGGCCTGCTTGCAGCCGTTCCAGCGCCGTGAACGCCATGAGCGCCTGCGCGCAGGCGGAAACGGAAACTTCGCCCCCCTGTACGTGTGCGAACAGGCCGCCCGGCAGCTGAAAAGAGAGCAGCGCGCTCAGCAGATCCTTCTTCTTGCAGAAATCCGGTTCAGTCAGCGGATCCCGTCCGAGCGCCGCGAGTGCCAGGATGACCTGCGCGGTGCTTTCCGCGTTGGCAGCGCCGAAACTTTTGAAGGTGCCGTCGTCCAGCTGTTTGGCCGCCAGTAAAGCCAGCGCCCGGTCGACGGCCTCGCGGACTGCGGATTCCCGGTACAGCGGCGCCAGCGCCTGGATCGCCATGGCGGTCACGTCGACGTCGCCGTAGTTGCCCATCACGGCCCAGCCGCCGTCCTGCTTTTGCAGGGCCAACAGGCTGCGGGCCACTTCCGCCGCCGTTTGCCGGTACGGGCATCCGTTATGCAGCAGATGCAGGCCGTAGATCAAGCTCATGACGGTGCGGTCGCTGACGCTGTCCGGCGGGACGGGCACGTCCCGCTCGCCGCAGGCCAGGCGCAGCAGCGCGTATTTTTGCCGGGTGACCGCCCCGGCCGCCCCGTCGGCGGCGATCGCCGGCTGCAATGCCGCCGCATAGGCGGAAAAATCGTACGGCTTTTCCGCCGCCCGCAGCGAGAAGATGAACCACTCCCGGCCGTTGACAGGATGAGCGGCCAGCACGCCGTCCATCCATTCCTGCGGGCCGGCCGCCCCGTCGGCGGCGCATAAAGCGTCGATCAGCGCGGTGCTCTGCTGTACGGCGGCAACGCCGCCGGCCGGGCTCCAAAAGGCGCATAGTGCCAGTAAAAAGCCGGCCAGCCGCCGTACGTTATTTTTCACGGCGGGTTTTATACAATACCGCAACGGAGGCCGCGGCGATCAGGCCGGCTACGGTCAGCGCCGCGGTGGCGCCGGTATCCGTCTGCGCGGCGGTCGCCTGTGCCAGACATACGGGGGGCACGAGCACCTGCGTATCGGACACAGCGCTTACCATGTGGGCGCCCTCGGTAAATGTCAGCGTCACATGGCCGTTTTCGTCCGTCACGCGGCCGGTCCGCACGCCGTCGACGGTGATTTCAGCGCCGGCGACGGGGAAGGTAATCGAGTTCCAGTCCGCGTCAAAACCGGCGGCCATCAGGGTCAGTTCAGCTGTTTCGCCGGCCGCAGAGGTCATCTCTGCCTGATCAAAGAAGGTATACAGATCGGAGTAATTCGTCAGGTCCACATACGAAAAGGCACAGACCGTGTCGCCGTCCTGTACCGTATCGCTCAGGTTCCAGCAGGAGGCATGGTTGCAGTAGTAGCCGAAGCTGCCGTTATCGTTGCCCCAAAGTTTTTTCAGGCTCAGGCCGTAAGTCGCGTCGTCCTGCACAGCGTACCCGGCCGCCGCGCCGCCCGTGTAAAACTGCTCATGCGCCGCATACAGCGCGTCGGCCACGGTCAAAGCGCCATCCTCGTCAAAATCGCTGATCGCGACTGCCTGCCGCGCCAGGACCGGCGTACCGGTCTGGTCGACGATGGTCACGTAAACGGTCGTCTGCTGCGCCGCACCCGGCAGCACGAGCAGGCATACCAGCGCCAGTACGATGGTCAAAACAATCCCTTTTTTCATGTCAGTCAGCCTCTTTCATTTTTATTTTCTTTTTCTGTTTCCCGCCGCCGCCGTTTGGCCCGGATGCGTTTTTCCCGGTTGCGCTGCAAGCGGTCGTCGGTGCGCGGCGGTTTGCAGCCGGCGGCTTCCAGCGCCCGGGGCCAGGGCCCCAAAAAGGCTTTGCAGGCGACAACCTGCTCCTCGGAAAAATCCGCCCGTTGCGGCAACCGGGACAGGCCCTGCTGCGCCAGTTGCTGCTGCTTTTCCCGCAGCAGCAGGATGCATTGCTCCCGCGTATAAGAGATATCCATCGCCCCCTTCGTGATCTCAAAATAAAAACCCGCCGACCGTTTCCGGCAGGCGGGCACAACGAACCAGACCGGACAAGGGCACAGAACCCTCCCGGTTGGGATCGGCTGCCCTTTTTCTTGTCCAAAAACGGTTCACCAGTATCTTTGTGCGGCAAGTATTCCGGCTGCGGGCAAACGCCCTCACGGTAATGACAGTTGCGCCGGATTTGCACCGGACTTCCCTCTGATCCGCCGACGGCGGAACCGCACAAAGGATTCGGTTTTCAAGGTCATTCCCAGTATACCACGGCAGGGGAACAAAGTCAACAAAAAAGGGCCTGCCCGCGGGCAGGCCCTTGCGTAACGAGGGGAGAGAATCAATACATGCCGTCCATGCCGGCCGGAGCAGCCGGAGCGGCGGGCGCCGCCGGTTCCTTCTTGTCGGCCACGAGGGATTCGGTCGTCAGTACCATCGCGGCGACGGAGGCGGCGTTCTGCAAAGCGGAACGGGTGACCTTGGTCGGGTCTACGATGCCGGCGGTGAACATGTCGACGTATTGCTCCTTTGCAAAGTCGAAGCCGTAGTTGGCTTTGTCAGCCTGCTGGATCTTGTCGATGATGACGCTGCCCTCCAGCCCGGCGTTCAGGGCAATCTGGCGGATCGGCTCTTCCAGCGCCTTATAGACGATCTTCAAACCGGTCTTTTCATCGCCGTCGGTTTCCTCGATCTTCTTTGCCAGCGCCTTGCCTGCGTTGATCAGGGCCACGCCGCCGCCGGCCACGAGGCCTTCCTCCACGGCGGCTTTGGTCGCGCTCAGCGCATCCTCGATGCGCATCTTCTTTTCTTTCATTTCGATCTCGGTCGCAGCGCCGACCTTGATGACGGCTACGCCGCCGGCCAGCTTGGCCAGCCGCTCCTGCAGTTTTTCACGGTCGAAATCGGAAGTGGTGGTTTCGATCTGGGCGCGGATCTGGGCGACGCGCGCCTTGATCTCATCTTTATTACCCATACCGTCGACGATGATGGTCGTTTCCTTCTGCACCTTTACCTGACGGGCGCGACCCAACTGATTGACGGTGGTCTCTTTCAGTTCCAGACCGAGCTCATCGGAGATGACGGTGCCGCCGGTCAGCACGGCGATATCCCGCAGCATCTCTTTGCGGCGGTCGCCGAAGCCGGGGGCCTTTACCGCCACGCAGGTGAAGGTACCGCGCAGCCGGTTGACGATCAGCGTGGTCAGCGCTTCGCCTTCAACGTCCTCGGCGATGATCAGCAGCTTCTTGCCGGACTGCACGATCTGCTCGAGCAGCGGCAGGATCTCCTGCACGTTGGAGATCTTCTTGTCGGTGATAAGAATATACGGGTCGTCCAGCACCGCTTCCATCTTATCGGTATCGGTGACCATGTAGGGGGTGATATAGCCGCGGTCAAACTGCATGCCTTCCACGACTTCGGAATACGTTTCGGCCGTTTTGGATTCCTCGACGGTGATCACGCCGTCGGCGGTGACCTTTTCCATCGCTTCGGCGATCAGTTTGCCGATGGTGGCGTCACCGGCGGAAATGGTGGCGGCGGAGGCGATATCAGCCGTGCTGCCGACTTTTTCGGAATGTTTCACCAGGTCCTCGACGACCACGTCGACCGCTTCCTGGATACCGCGCTTGATACCCATGGGGTTGGCGCCGGCCGCCACGTTTTTCATCCCTTCACGGATCAGGGCCTGCGCCAGCAGGGTGGCCGTGGTCGTGCCGTCGCCGGCTACGTCGTTGGTTTTGGTGGAAACCTCTTTGACCATCTGGGCGCCCATATTTTCAAACGGGTCCTCCAGTTCGATCTCTTTGGCGATGGTCACGCCGTCGTTGGTGATCAGCGGCGCGCCGAACTTCTTATCCAGCACCACGTTGCGGCCGCGGGGGCCGAGGGTGATCTTGACCGTATTGGCCAGCTGATCTACGCCGGCCTGCAGCGCCTTGCGCGCTTCTTCACCGTATAAAATCTGTTTTACCATGATAAAAACCTCCCGTTTTATTCCACAACGGCCAGAATGTCATTCTGCCGGACGATGGTGTATTCTTCTCCGTCGATCTTGACCTCGGTGCCGGCATATTTGCCGGAGATGACCCGGTCGCCGACTTTGACGTACATGGTAACTTCCTTCCCGTCGACCAGTCCGCCGGGTCCGACGGCGATGACCTCGGCTACCTGCGGCTTCTCTTTGGCGGAGCCCGCCAGGATAATACCGCTCTTGGTCGTCTCCTCGGCCTCGATCATCTTGATGATCACACGATCTGCCAAGGGTCTCATTTTCATAACAATCATCCTCCTGAGAGTTTATTTTTGGATTTAGCACTCAAAAACCCCGAGTGCTAAAATATATTGTAGCCGGATTTCAGAAAAAATCAAGAGGAAAAATGAAAAAACGGGATTTCTTTACAATCTTTTAACATTTTTCCGGCACCGCACCTTGCAATTCCCGCCGGAATTGTGTATACTGGCCTAAATGGATAGTTTTACAAAGAAAAGGGGCGCCGCCATGTATCAATATCGCACGAAGGGGACGTGTTCCCGTATGATCCGGTTCGACATTCAGGACGGGATGCTGCGGCGCGTCGAGTTTGAAGGCGGGTGCAGCGGCAACACGCAGGGGCTTTCCGCGCTGCTGGAAGGGCAGCCGGCGGCCGAAGCAGCCGCCAAACTCAAAGGCATCCGCTGCGGGTTTAAGGATACATCCTGCCCGGATCAGCTGGCCCGGGCAATCGAACAGGCTCTTGCGCAAGCAGAAGGGAAGAGATGACATGCTGGAAGACGATAAGGATATGAAGATCGCCGGGCAGGAACCGGAGCAAACCGAGCCGGAGGACGCCGCCGCGCAGGAAACGCTTTGCCAGAAGCAAACGGGCAACTGGGACAAGGCGGAGCGGTTCGGCCGCCTGATGGCGGAGCAGACCATCGCCTCGCATGACGCCGAATGGGATACCGACCGGCGCCAGCTGGTGGCGTTTGCCGCCATGCAGACGGCGGAAAAGGTGCTTGGCTCCGAGGTGCTGCTGCAGGCGGCCAAGGGCGCTTTTGACGCTGAACTGTCCCGGCTGGATCCTGCGTTTTATGACGTGCAGTGCCAAACGGAGGATTATTCCTTTTACCTTTTCCGTATCCGGGAAGACGGGGGAGACGGCGGCGTCGGCGCCACCTTCGCTTCCCTTTGCGGCCGTGCGGAGGATGCGGCGCTGGCCCTTCGGGGGCAGCAGTGGTACCGGCAGGCGGTGGAGGCGTTTCTCCGTCTGGCGGCGGCGTGCGGTTTTTCCGCCTGATCCGGCCGACCGATTTAGGCAAAATATACAAATATTTTTTTGTCGGCTCTTGTCAAAATAAAATTTTTCGTTTATAATGTCTTTATGTACTGATTTTTTTATTAGTTGGGGTATTGTAAAGCAAAGAAAGAGGTAACAAGCATGTCCAACAGATTATTTCAGGGCGTCGTTCACCAAATGCGGGATGCGATCGATCGTACCATCGGTGTGATCGATGAAAGTCTGCAGATCATCGCATGCAGCGATCTCGGCCGGATCGGGGAGACCTTCCCCGAGATCACCTCTGAAACCTTTACCGTAGCGGAGCCGCAAATCAAAGCAGGGTGCGTCCTGCAGGCCTTTGCTTCCCGTCCGCGCAGCGAGTATCTGCTGTTCGTCGAAGGGGAGGACGACCTGGCGCAGAAGTACGCCGCGCTGCTTTCCATCTCTTTGTCGAGCATCAAGCAGTATTACGATGAGAAGTATGACCGCAGCAATTTTGTCAAGAACGTGATTCTGGACAACATTTTGCCGGGCGATATTTATCTCAAATCGCGCGAGCTGCGCTTCAACGGCGACGTGTCGCGCGTGGTGTTCCTCATCCGCGTGAAGAGCAACAGCGATGTGTCCGCGTACGACGTGATACAGAACCTGTTCCCGGACAAGAGCAAGGACTACGTTATCAATATCAATGAGAACGATATCGCCCTGGTCAAAGAGGTGCGCTCCGGCGTACAGATGCAGGACTTCGAAAAACTCGGCCGCTCGATCGTGGACACGCTCAGCAGCGAGTTCTACACCCAGGCGGTCGTAGGTATCGGCACGGTGGTCGAGAGCGTGCGGGATCTGGCCCGCTCGTTTAAGGAGGCGCAGATGGCGCTGGAGGTCGGCAAGGTGTTCGATAAGGAGAACGCCATCGTCCGCTATGATCATCTGGGGATCGCCCGGCTGATCTATCAGCTGCCCACCACCCTGTGCGAGATGTTCCTGCGCGAGGTGTTCATCAAGGGCAGCATCGAGTCGCTCGATCAGGAGACGCTGTTCACCATCCAGAAGTTCTTTGAGAACAACCTCAACGTGTCCGAAACGTCGCGTAAGCTGTTTGTGCACCGCAACACGCTGGTGTACCGTCTCGAGAAGATCAAACGGCTGACCGGTCTGGACCTGCGCGAGTTTGACGACGCGATCGTCTTCAAGGTGGCGCTGATGGTGAAAAAATATCTGACCAGTAATCCGGTAAAATATTGACGGTATGACCCCAAAAAGTACCGGGCGTTGGCAATGTCCGGTACTTTCCGCGTAAAAGGAGCGTGTATCCGTTTTGATCGAGTTCAAGAACGTATACAAGATTTACGACACCGGCGTCAAAGCGCTGCAGGACGTAAACATCCGTATCGATAAAGGCGAGTTTGTGTTTATCGTGGGCGCCTCCGGCGCCGGCAAAAGCACCTTCCTCAAGCTGATCATGCGGGAGGAACTGCCCACCGGCGGCGAGGTCATCGTCAACGATTTCAAGCTTTCCAAACTCAAGCGCAAGCAGGTACCGTATTACCGCCGTACTATGGGCGTGGTGTTTCAGGACTTCCGCCTGATCGACACCATGACGGTGTACGAAAACGTGGCGTTCGCCATGCGGGTCATCGGCGCCTCCCGGCGGGACATACGCTCCCGCGTACCGTACATATTGGGTTTGGTCGGTTTGCAGGACAAGGCCAAAAGCCACCCGCGGGAGCTGTCCGGCGGGGAACAGCAGCGCGTCGGTCTGGCCCGTGCGCTGGTCAACAACCCGGCGCTGATCATCGCCGATGAGCCGACCGGGAATATCGACCCGGAGATGTCTTATGAAATCGTCGAGCTGCTCAATGAGATCAACCGCCGCGGCACCACGATCCTGATGGTCACGCACGAGCGGGATCTGGTTCGCCGGTTCCAGCGCCGCGTGATCGAGATCAAGGACGGTGCGGTCGTATCCGACAGCGTCAGTCTGGAGGTGCCGTATGCGGCTGAGTAGTTTTCGCTATCTGGTCAAAGAGGGGCTGCGCAGTTTGTGGCAGAACCGTTTCATGTCGCTGGCCTCCATCGGCGTACTGGTTTCGTGCCTGCTGATCACCGGCGGGGCGTATCTGGTGTTCGAAAATATCGACAGCGCCTTCCGTAAAGTGTATGCGCAGAACAAAGTCCTCGCCTACGCGCAGGAGGGGTGCTCGGCCGAGCAGTTGCAGCAGTTGCAAACGCGCATTGAGAATATCGTGAACGTCGAGCAGGTGCAGTTCATGAGCCGGGACGAGGTGCTCGAACGGTATAAAGAGGAACTGTCGGACGCGTTGTATCAGGAACTGTTGGGGGAGAACAACCCCATGCCGGACACCTTTATCGTAACGCTGAGCGATCTGTCCCGGTTCGACGTGACCGTCCCGCAGATTGAGAAACTGGACGGTATCAGCGAGATCAGCTCCAGCAGGGACATTGCCGTAACGCTGACCAATCTGCGCAGCGTGGTGTTGGCGGTCGGCGGATGGATGATCGTGCTGTTGCTGGTCGTGTCGCTGTTCATCATCGTCAACACCATCAAGCTGACGGTGTACAGCCGCCGGCTGGAGATTTATATCATGAAGTCGGTCGGGGCGACCAACGGCTTCGTGCGCATGCCGTTCATCATCGAGGGCATCGTGCTCGGGCTGGTATCCGGCGGCGCCTCGTACGGGCTGCTGTATTTTATCTATACGCGCCTTTCGGAGCTGTTCGACTTTGAAAGCTTCAAGCTGGTGCCTTTTTCCTCGGTATGGATCGTACTGCTGGCCGGCTTCCTGGCGGCGGGCGTGCTCATCGGCGCGCTCGGCAGCGCCATTTCGATGAGCCGCTATCTGCGGGAGAAAGGCGGCAAAACGCAGGATATCAACCGGTTGGATTGATTGTGTGCTTTTACGGAGGGGATCGCTATGACAGGCAGAAAGCATATCGTACGCCGTACCGTCGCCATGCTGGCGGCGGCGCTGCTGCTGGTTTTTGCGCCGCCGGCACTGGTGTCGGATACGGTGCAGGCCGCCAGTCAGTCTGATTACGACAAACTCAAAGCCGCGCAGGAGGCGCTGAAAAAAGAGCAGGAAGCCCTGAAAAAGCAGATCGCCGAAGCGGGCGAGAGCGTTGAGGAGCAGCAGAAAAAACTCACGGCGATCAAGAGGCAGATCTCGGTGGTGGAAGCGCAGATCGAGAACTGTGATGAACATCTGGCGCTGCTCAATGCCGATATCGATCGCAAGGACGATGCGATGGCTGCCCGTTCGGCGGAGATCGATCAGACCGAGCAGAACCTGAACGACCGGTTTGAGACGCTGCGCCGCCGCCTGAATTCGCTGGTCAAAACCGGCAATATGTCGGCGCTGCAGATGCTGTTTGACGGCGATGAATATACCGATTATCTGCTCAAATCCAAACTCATCCGCACCATTTCGGAAAAAGACGAGGCCATGATGCAGCAACTGACCCGGCAGATCGAGGAGATCCACCGGCAAAAGGATCTGCTGCAGACGGAGCGGGATGAACTGTCCGGCTACAAGCGGGAATATGAGCAGCTGAAGGCCGAAAACGACGCAAAAAAAGAAGAACTGGACGCGCTGTACGTTTCCGCCAAAAAAGTGGAAACGCAGCTGAAAAAGCAGCTGGGCGAGTACGAGGCGTACCAGAAGCAGCTGGCCAAGGAGGCCGAGGACCTGGAGAAGGATATCCAGCGCATCCTCAAAGAGCTTGAACAGCAGAATACAGGCCGGTACAACGGCACGATGCTGTGGCCGGTGCCCACCGTGCTGCGTATCAGTTCCTACTACGGCACCCGCTGGGGCAAACTGCATAAGGGTATCGACATTGCCAACGGCAAAGCGCTGGGAGAAAAGATCTATCCGGCGGCCGACGGCACGGTGATTTACGCCAACTATACCCGTGAATGGGGCGGCGGCTACGGCTATTACTGCATGGTCAGCCACGGGAAGGATTCCCAAGGCAGGGAGATCGTGACGCTGTACGCCCATATGAAGATTTTGTACGCCCGGTTGGGCGATACGGTCAAGGCCGGGCAGACCGTCCTCGGTTTGATCGGCTCCACGGGGGACAGTACCGGCCCGCACCTGCATTTTGAAGTGCGCGAGAACGGCACGCCGGTGGATCCCATCGCCAAGGGCTACGTCAAGGACGCTAACAAGCTGTAACGGAAGGGAGTCCGCATGAATAAAAAGATTTCGCTCGGCGTTATGCTGGCGCTGATCTTCGTGGTGGCGGCCTTGACCGTGTCGGTCACGATGCTGATCTCCATGCGGTATTTCAGCCGCCTTGTCAGCGACGTCGGCGAGCAGAGGGCCATGTACGGCTATATCAACGAGATCGATCACGCCGCCCGGCAAAACTATGCGATCGACGAAGCGGCGCTGCAGAAAGCGCTGGCGGAGGGGTACGTCAACGGCTTGTCGGACCCATACGCCGCCTTCCTGACGCCGGAGGAATATCAGCAGGCGCAGAACCGCCGGGCGGGGACCGCGTCGGACGTCGGCCTCGAGGTCGCGGCGGATCGGGAAAACCGGCTGTGCGTGGCGCTGGTGCATGATAATTCGCCGGCGGCCCAGTCCGGTATGCTCAAGGGAGATATTGTCGTCGCGCTCGACGGGGAACCGGTCGGCGGCGCCGACCTGGCCGCCGTGCAGCAGAAGCTGTCGACGGCGCCTAAAATGATTTTGACGGTGCTGCGGGATGATACCGAGCTGGCGGTGGAACTGACCGCCAACGCCTATACCGTTACCTCGGTATCCGGGCAGATGATTGACACGCTGGCCTGTATCCGGTTTTATACCTTCCACGATCAAACGGCCCGGCAGCTGAAAACGGTGCTGTCCGGTTTGCTGGCCCAGGGGGCGACGGGCGTTGTGTTTGACCTGCGCGGCTGTACCGGCACCAATACCGAAAGTGTGCGCGACGTGCTGGCCTATCTGCTGCCGTCCGGCGTGTATGCGCGCTACCTGACCCAGAACGGCGCCGTCGATCTGTCGGCGGAATCTTCGTTCGAACTGCGGCTTGCATCGGTCACCCTGATCGACGGGGAAACGGAGGGCGAGGCGGAACTGATGGCTGCCGTGCTGCAGAACTTCCATAAAACCACCGTGATCGGCTCGCCTTCCCGCGGGAAGCGGTCGGTGCAGCAAAACTTCGTGATTTCATCGGACAGTACGGCGGTCCGCCTGAGCGTGGGCCGCTACGCGCTGCTTTCTTCTGACGGTTGGGTGCGCGTGGACGCCGCACAGGCCCTTTCGCCGCAAGACGCGGCCTACCGCCGGATCCTCTCCGCAGCGGAGGATACGGTGCTCGGCGCCGCCGTGCGGTTTTTGAAGACCGGTATCATCGAAACGACGCCGACCGATCCGCCGACCGATCCGCCTACCGAACCGCCGACGGAACAGACGACCGAGCCCACCGAACCGGACGAAACGATGGACGAAACCGAAGAGACGGATACGGAAGAATGATATCAGACGGAAAAGCCACGGCTTTTCCGCCTGTGCTTTGTTATCACCGGAAAGGAACTTTACCCGCATGAACACCAAAAACCTGAAAAATCTCTGCCGGCTCGGCATGGTGGCGGCCACCTTCATCTGGGGCACCTCGTTTGTTGTGATGAAGAACGTGCTGGACGTCGTGCCGCCGTTTGCCCTGCTGGCGTTTCGCTTTTTGTCCGGCGGGCTGCTGCTGGGCCTGCTCTTTTTCCGCCGGATGCGGCGTATCACCGTCGGCGATCTCTGGCGCGGCGCGCTGGCGGGCTGTTTTGTGTTTATCGCCTACGCGTTTCAGACCGTCGGCCTGCAATATACCACGCCGGGCAAAAACGCCTTTTTGACGGCGACGTACTGCGTCATCGTGCCGTTCATCGGCTGGCTGGTGTACCGTCAGCGGCCGGACCGGTACCATGCAGCGGCGGCGCTGCTTTGTCTGGTCGGCACCGCGCTCGTGTCGCTGACGGGGGATATGAGCATCAACATCGGCGACCTGCTGACCCTTGTCTGCGGCTTCTTTTTCTCTCTGCATATCATAGCCCTTTCCCGCTTTTCGAAGGGGCGGGACATTCTCGCCTTTACCGTGCTGCAATTTCTGACGGCCGGCCTGTGCAGCCTGCTGGTGTCCTGTGTGGTTGGTGAAACGCCGGTGTTCCCGGGTGCGCAGGATTGGGCCGCGCTGCTGTACCTGACGCTGATGGCCACCATCGTGACCTATCTGCTGCAAAACGCCGCACAGAAGCATCTTTCCGCCTCCGGCGTCGCGGTGCTGCTGAGCCTGGAATCGGTCTTCGGCGTGCTGTGCTCGGTGCTGCTGTATCACGAGCGGCCGGCGCCGCGCGTGTATGCGGGGTTCGTGCTGATCTTTGCGGCGGTGCTGCTGTCGGAGTGGGAGCGCCCCGCCCGTTCAACCGGCGCGAACATCTGACGCGCCGCCGCCCGCAGAAAAGATTGTGAAAAAAGCGGATCTTTTTGCAAAATGCGCGCTTGCTTTCCCAAATATTTTCCAATATAATGAAAGCGGAACAGATCGTTTCATATCATTAGGTATAAAAGACAGAAAGGGGCGGATTCCCATGACCTTTCTCAAACGGCTTGTCATTTGCCTGCTGCTGGGGTGTCTGCTGCTGACGCTGGCGGCCTGCGGCGGCAGCACGAACTCATCCGGTCCGTCGGGGGACACGCAGACGGTACAGGAAAAGCCCTTTACCTATATCGGGCTGTATATCTGGGACAACGCCAAAGACTATTTCGACTTCTTCAAGGCCTGCGGCGTCAACACCCTTCAACTGGCGGAACGTATCTGGTGGTTCAACAGCGACACGGCGCTGGAACGCGCGCAGGGTCTCTCCCGTGCGATTGACGGGATCCACGAAAAAGGCATGTACGTCGACCTGCTGTTCTTCTCCAACCTGCGGCAGTATCACGGCCCGGATGATTACGATAAGGATTCCGGCGGCATCGGCGTCTGGTTTGATCCGCAGGACGAGCAGGCACTCGCGGATAAAATGTTCTACGTGCGCCAGACGATGGAGCAGTGCGCCAACGCCGATTTCTTTACCGTAGAGGCCGGCGACCCGGGCGGCATGTCTGCCGAGATGCGCGCCGGCACGGCGGAAGATTTTGCGGCGATCGTGCGGGCATACGCCGCGGCGGCGGCCGAGGTAGCGCCGAACGTCAAAGTACACGCCAACACGTGGGCGCTGTCCGCCTACGGCGAGCATTATCCCGTATCATTGGATTACCGCTGGTGGCAGCAGGAGACCGAGATGACCAAGGCTTTCACGCAGATTGCGGGTCTGATCGGCAGCAGCGTCGGCATCTGCCTGCCCTGCCACGATTATTACCGGGATCTGTGCCGGAATCTTTGGTACCACGCCAAAATATGGGGCGAGGTGGAAGAAACGCCCGTCGCCTACCCGCAGGTGGAAGATATTGCGCAGCTGCGGCGGCAGGGCGTGAACGACCTGTGGCTGTGGCCCTTTAACCTGCTGGAAACCGACGGATCGGCCGATTACTGCGCCACCTTCACCTGCAACCTGCGGTATGTGCAGCAGTTTTTGCAGGACGTGCGCCCCTTCGGTGCCGACGGCATCATGGCGGACTGGACGTGGAAGGCCTGCTGCGGCATGGCGATGAACTTTTACGGCTACGCCCGCATGGCCGCCGACCCGTCGGCCACGCCCGCGCAGGTGATGCGGGAATACGCCGGCTTCCTCGCCGCACCGGAGAGCGTCGACACCCTGACCGAGATCTTCACCTTTATTGAGAACCACAGTGCCGGTGACCAGAAACGGCTGAGCCGGTACGTGCCGGATCCGCTGCCCTGCACGCTGGCATCCGCGGAGCAGGCGCTGGCCGCGCTGGATACCGTCGTTCCGCTGACCGGGAGCAGCTTCCCGCTGCCGGAGCCGATCCCGGACACCTTTGAGCGGATCCGCGCCCGGCTGGAAGCGCTGTATCAAGAAGGAGCATAAAGAAAAAGACCGTTTCGCCCGGCGAAGCGGTCTTTTATTGTCTGTTTTCGGCTTTGTCTGCAACTCTTCAGATCCGGTACGGGTCGATGGCGCTCCACAGCCGGCGGTCGACCGTCACCGTCATGCGCAGGCCCTCCGGCGTGTAGTCTTCCGCCTCCACCGTGCCTTCCCGGCGCAGCCGGCCGGCCAGCGCCCCCTGCGAGAAGGGCAGCAGCAGTTCCATGCGGCGGCTTGTGGGCGGCAGCGCGTCGTCGATCGCTTGCAGCAGCCGCTCGAAGGAGCGGTCGTGCGCGGCGCTCAGGTACAAAGTATCGGGCGTGTCGGCCGGCCGGATGGGCAGCCGGTCGCACTTGTTGTATATCGTCAGCTGCGGGTGTTCGCCCGCGCCGAGGGAAGCCAGCAGCTCCCGTGTGACCTGCAGGTGCTCTTCCCGTTGCGGGGAGGCCGCGTCGCACACGTTGAGAATCAGGTCGGCGTCGGCCGCCTCCTCCAACGTCGAGCGGAAGGCCTGCACCAGATGATGGGGCAGCCGCCGGATCAAGCCGACGGTATCGATCAGCAGCACCTGCCGCCCGCTGGGCAGCATCAGTGCCCGGGCGGTGGGGTCCAGCGTGGCGAACAGTTTGTTTTCGGCCAGTACGCCGGCGTCGGTCAGCCGGTTCATCAGGGTGGATTTGCCGGCGTTGGTATAGCCGACCAATGCCGCCGTGAGCACCTCATCCTTGCGTCGGCGCTGCCGGCGTGCCAGCCGGCGCTGTTCCACCTGCCGCAGTTGGGCGCGCAGCGCGGTGATGCGGGCGCGGATGTGGCGCCGGTCGCTTTCCAGCTTGGTTTCGCCGGGGCCGCGCGTGCCGATGCCGCCGCCCAGCCGCGAGAGAGATTTGCCCATGCCGGTCAGCCGGGGCAGAAGATATTGCAGTTGCGCCAGCTCTACTTGCAGCCGCCCTTCGGAGGAGCGGGCCCGGCCGGCGAAGATGTCCAGAATCAGCATCGTGCGGTCGATCAGCCGGCAGGGCAGCGCCTGCTCCATATTGCGCTGTTGGGTGGCGGTCAGCTCTCCGTCGATGATGACCAGGTCGGCCTCGTGCGCGGAACACAGCTGCGCCAGCTCTTCCAGCCGCCCGGTACCGAGATAAGTTCCCGCCTCCGGCGCGGGGCGCTTTTGTATCACGCACGCGGCAACCTCGGCGCCGGCTGTACGGGCCAGTTCGCGGCATTCGTCCAGCGACTCTTCCGCGTCGTACGCGCCGGTATCTACGGCGACAAGGATCGCCCGTTCGGGCGTTTGTTCCGGTTTGTTTTGTTCCATAACGGCCTCCCGGCACTATATATTTCTTTCATTTTTATTATATACATCCTATTGTGCATTGTCGATAGTTAGGGGGGCTTTTTTCAAAAAAAATTCGGCAGCGAAAAATGAAAAATATTATAGAAATACAGTTGCTTATTTTGTCGTTTTTATGGTATGATAATAGAAGAAAATAAGCGGTGAAAGGTGTTGGCTATGATGCAGAAACTGACAGGCGATACCATCTTCCAGGCGCAGGAAAGGGTAGCTCCCCTCAGCCTGATCGCATTGAGAGGGATGGAGGAGCTGGGCAACAAGATCAACGACCGTTTGGTGGAATGGGCAACCAGTTCTAATTATGAGAGGGATACTTTCCTCGTGCATGCGGAATGTCCTCGTTTCTCTTCGGGGGACGGCAAGGGTATCATTCATTCCAGCGTGCGCGGGGATGATTTGTTTTTATTGGTAGACGTCGGCAACTACAGCTGCAAATACCGTATGTTTGACACCGAGAACAGCATGTCGCCCGACGACCATTTTCAGGACCTGAAGCGGATCATCCAGGCGGCCAGCGGCAAGGCACAGCGTATCAACGTCATCATGCCGATTCTGTTCGGCGGGCGGCAGCATCGCCGCAATTACCGTGAATCGCTCGACTGCGCGGTGGCTTTGCAGGAACTGGAACGCATGGGCGTTTCCAACATCATCACGTTTGACGCGCACGACGCGCGCGTGCAGAACGCCGTGCCGCTCATGGGGTTTGACAACATCATCCCCGCCTATCAGGTACTGAAAAAGCTGTTCCGCTCGGTGCCGGACCTGATTCCGGACCGCGACCATCTGATGATCATCAGCCCGGATGAGGGCGCCATGCACCGCAATATGTATTACGCCTCCACGCTGGGCGTCAACCTGGGCATGTTCTATAAACGGCGCGATTATTCACACGTGGTCAACGGGCGCAATCCCATCGTGGCGCATGAATATCTGGGCGATTCGGTCGAAGGCAAGGATATCTTTATTGCCGACGACATCATTTCCTCCGGCGAGTCAATGCTGGACATCGCTTACGAACTGAAAAAACGCAAAGCCGGCCGTATTTTTGCCTATGCCACCTACGCCATCTTCACTAACGGGCTGGCTGCGTTTGACAAAGCCGTGGAGGAAGGGGTCATCTCCGGCGTACTGGGCACCAACCTGACGTACCGTACGCCCGCGCTGCTCAGCCGCCCGTGGTTCTACGAGGTGGATACCTCCAAATACATCGCTTATATCATCGCCGCCATCAATCACGGGGTGTCTGTCAGCACCATCATCGACCCGCATGAGAAGATCAAGGCGCTGCTGGAAAAGAAGAAATAATCCGTGTATCACCGTCTCGGGGAGCAAGCATGAAAAACGTGCTTGCTCCCTTTTCATTGACAAGCCGGCGCCGCCGTGGTATGATAACCGCAGAAGCAAGCAGGAAAGGAGGCGGCGGCATGCAGGGTTCCGTCACGCAAAGGTGTCTGGCATTTTGCCGCCGCACGCCGGGCCGCACCGCGCGCATCACGCTCGCGTGCCGCCTTCTGCCGTGGCTGACGGTCGCTTTGTACGGCGGGCTGCTGCTGTTCTGGGCCCTGCAAAAGCAGCCGGAGCAGTTCTGGCGCGTGCTGCTTATCCCGCTGGGGGAGCTGGCCGCTGCTACGCTGCTGCGCTTCGCGCTTGATCTTCCGCGCCCGTGTGAGAAGGAGGATATCGTGCCGCTGCTGCCGCACCGCCCGGGCCGTTCGTGCCCGAGCCGCCACGCATCCAGCGCGGCCGTTATCACCTGCGCCTGCTTTTATACCTGCTGGCCGTTAGGCGTGGCGGCGGCGGTGCTTGCGCTGATCGTCGCCGGTACCCGCGTGGTATCCGGTGTGCATGCGGTGCGGGACGTCGTGTGCGGGCTGCTGTTCGGCGGCCTGTGGGGCGCGCTGCTGTTCTTTTGGATTTGACCGGGTCACGTCTTGTGTTCTTCGCACCATTCTCTGGCGGCGCGGACCCTCTCGTCGGCAGGGACGGACACGCCGCTCTGCGGCAGGTGCCGGTCCGGGGAAGAGATGGCCTGCGTGGCGAAGGCGCCGTGGATCCCTGCCGTCACGGAACGTTTACGGTGTTTGCGCTTCATCTTTTTCACCTCCGGCAACAGTTTGCCGCACAAAAAATCAAAAATGCGTTTTTTTCACTTTTAATATGAGGAAAAATGTGCTATACTCTGTATAGGAAAGGCGGAATGATATATGAACACACTCAAAGGCATACTGTTCTGTACGTTGCTTGCCGTCTGCGTGCTGTGCGTAAGCGGCTGCTTTGGTACGCAGGAGGATACCTCTTCCGTCAACTCTGTGCCCACGGCACCTTCGGCAGACCCCACCACTACCGCCACGCAGGCTCCGCCCACCACTCCCTCCACGACGGGGGAGCCGATGGTCGTCCAATCCATCGGCTACTGCACGGCGGATTCGCTCAACGTGCGCACCGGCCCCGGGCTGGATTACCGCGGCATCGGCGGTCTTCGTTTTGCAGAACAGGTGGAGGTCCTCGATAAAGAGGGCGACTGGTATAAGATCCGCTTCGGCGACGGGGCAGCCTACGTCAGCGCCCAGTATATTTCCGCCGAAAAGCCGTCCAGCCAGCCGGTCAATAACTCCACCACGCTGCCTCCCATCGGTACGGACCTGGTCGGCACGCAGACCGCCCCGTCCACGACGACCGCTCACTGATATGGACCGGTACGCTTTTCCGGCGCTGGCCCCGTATCTGACGCGCTACGGGCGCACCTATATCCGGGATCAAAGCCTGTATTTCGATTGGTCGAATGCAGGCTTTGCCTTTCGTTTTACCGGCAGCCGCCTGTTGGCGGAGGTGACGGTCACCGCGCCGGCCCACCCGCAGCCGTGGATCGAAGTCACGGTGGACGGCGGCCCGGCCCGCGCGCTGCCCCTGCCGGCCGGCACCTTTCAGCTGCCGCTGTACAGCGGTCCGGCAGGGGAGGAGCACGTCGTGACGCTGCGCCGCCGCAGTGAAATCGGCGTCGGCACCACGGCGCTCGTCTCGCTGCAGACGGACGGTGCGCTGTGCCCGCCGCCCGCGCCGCGCCCGCGGTGCATCGAACTGATCGGCGATTCGCTTGTATGCGGCCACGGCAGCCTGGCGGCTGCCGCCGACGCCCCCTTTGATACCGCATACGAAGGGGGCACGGCCACATTCGGCGTGCTCGCGGCCGACCGGCTGGGCGCCGAATGTACCGTGGTGGGGCGTTCCGGCCTGGGCCTGGTTGCCAATTACGACGGTAAGCGCCGTTATACCATGAGTAACACTTATCTGCCGACCGCCTTTTGGGACGGCGTGAACGATCTGTGGGATTTTGCCGCTCACCCGGCCGCCGCCTGCGTTGTCAGCCTCGGCACCAACGACTGGGTGGCCAAGGTGCCGCCGGAGGAAATCGCGGCCGCCGCCGACGCTTTTTTACGGACCGTGCGGCGCACCCACCCCGGCGTGCCGATCGTCTGGTGCTACGGGTGGATCGAGCAGAGCCTGTGCGAGCCGCTGCGGCGGATGATCGCGCAAAGCGGCGACCCGCTGGCCTCCTTCCTGTCGTTCGACGTCGTGACCGATCCGGCGCAGCTCGGCTGCGGCCACCCGAAGCAGGCCGTACATATCCGCAGCGCCGCGCGCCTGTATGAACACTTGCAGCGGCTGCTGCGCAGCGCCGACGTTTATAAAAAAGGGGGCTGCGTATGAGCCACGCGCAGTACGACCTGATCATCCTCGGCGGCGGCCCGGCCGGCGCCAATCTGGCCCGCCGGCTGGATACCGGCAAGTTCCGCGTCTGCCTGATCGACGGCGCCGATCCGCAGCATCCCAAGCCCTGCGGCGGCCTGATCTCGCCCGACGCCCAAACCGTGCTGGCCAAATACGGCCTTTCCCTGCCGACGCAGGTGCTGGCCTCGCCGCAGCTGTTTTCCGTGCGGGTGATCGACCTGCACGACGGCCTGACGCGCCACTATCAACGCCATTATCTGAACGTCGACCGGCAGCGGTTCGACCGCTTTTTGCTGGACATGGTACCGCCCGCGGTGGAGGTCCGGCACGCCCGCTGCACCCGCATTACCCGGGAAAACGGCCGGTACGTGCTGACGCTGCGGCAGGATGGGGAAGAGGTCACCGTTTCCGCCCCGCAACTGGTCGGTGCGGACGGCGCCGGCTCGCTCGTGCGCCGGACCGTCTTCCCGCACCGCCGCATTTTGACTTATACGGCTATTCAGCAATGGTTTCCCGCGCAGGATATGAACCCCTATTATTCCTGCCTGTTTGATACGGCGACCTCGCCAGGCTGCTCCTGGATCTTTTTCAAAAACGACGCCTTTATTTTCGGCGGCGCCTTTGCCAAAAAGAACGCCCGCGACGCCTTCGAGGCGCAGAAAAAGCGCTTGATTGAGTTGGGCGTGCTTTCGCAGCAGGCGCTGGCCGCGCCGCAGCGGACCGAGGCCTGCCTGGCGGCCCGCCCGCGCATCGGGCACGGTGTGTTCCGCGGCTGCCCGGGCTGTTTCCTGATCGGCGAGGCGGCGGGCTTTATCAGCCCCAGCTCACTGGAGGGGATCAGTTACGCGCTCTCCTCTTCGGAAGCGCTGGCGGCGGCGCTCAACCGCTCCGACACCCCCGGGGCGGCGTTCGCGCGGTATCGCCGCGCCACTGCCGGGCTGCACCGCAAGGTCTTTTTCCGCTGCCTGAAGCGGCCGTTCATGTACCGCCCGCTGCTGCGGCGCCTGGTGATGCGCTCCGGCCTGACGGCGTTTGATCTGTTTGACCGGTCATAAACGTAAAAAAGCCGACGGCCTGCGCCGTCGGCTTTTTTTTTTACGTACTTTTATTTTCTCATAGCTTCTTCGACAGCCACAGCCACCGCGACGGTCGCACCGCCCATCGGGTTGTTGCCCATGCCGATCAGGCCCATCATCTCCACGTGCGCCGGGACGGAGGAGGAGCCCGCAAACTGCGCGTCGGAGTGCATGCGGCCCATCGTGTCGGTCATGCCGTAGGAGGACGGGCCGGCCGCCATGTTGTCCGGATGCAAGGTACGGCCGGTGCCGCCGCCGGAGGCGACCGAGAAGTATTTCACGCCGTTTTCGACGCACCATTTTTTGTAGGTGCCGGCTACCGGATGCTGGAAGCGGGTCGGGTTGGTCGAGTTACCGGTGATGGAAACGCCGACGTTTTCCAGCTTCATGATGGCCACGCCTTCCGGCACGTTATCGGCGCCGTAGCATTTGACGGCTGCGCGGGGTCCGTCGGAATACGGGGTTTCGGCCACCACTTTGACCGTTTCGGTGTAGGGGTCAAACTCGGTTTCCACATAGGTAAAGCCGTTGATGCGGGAAATGATAAAGGCCGCGTCCTTACCCAGACCGTTGAGGATGACGCGCAGCGGTTTCTGCCGCACCTTGTTGGCGTTGAGTGCGATCTTGATGGCGCCCTCCGCCGCTGCGAAGGATTCGTGCCCGGCCAGGAAGCAGAAGCACTCCGTCTCTTCGGACAGCAGCATTTTGCCCAGGTTGCCGTGGCCGAGGCCGACCTTGCGGTTTTCCGCCACCGAGCCGGGGATGCAGAAGCTTTGCAGCCCGATGCCGATATCGGCGGCCGCGTCGGCGGCTTTGGTGTCGCCCTTCTTGATGGCGATGGCGGCGCCGACGGTATAGGCCCACACAGCGTTTTCAAAGCAGATGGGCTGGGTGGAGCGCACGATCTGGTCAACGTCGATGCCCTTTTCCATCGTGATCTTTTTGCATTCGTCGATGGAGGAGATGCCGTACTCTTTCAAGACGTTCAGGATCTTGGCTTCCCGTCTCTCATATCCTTCAAACTGTGCCATTTCGTTTCTCCTCCTTCTTATTCTTTACGCGGGTCAATGTATTTGACCGCCTCGGCAAACCGGCCGTAGGTGCCTTTTGCCTTTTCGTACGCTTCGTTGGGCTCCATGCCCTTCTTGATGAAATCGGTCATCTTGCCCAGCGATACGAACTCGTACCCGATCACCTGGTCATCTTTGTCGAGCGCCATGCGGGTGCAGTAGCCCTCGGTCATTTCCAGGTAGCGCACGCCTTTGGCTTTGGTGCCGTACATAGTGCCGACCATGGATCGGGTGCCTTTGCCCAGGTCTTCCAACCCGGCGCCGATGACCAGCCCGTCGTCCGAAAAGGCGGATTGGGTGCGGCCGTAGACGATCTGCAAAAACAGCTCACGCATCGCAGTGTTGATCGCGTCGCACACCAGGTCGGTGTTCAGCGCTTCCAGCAGCGTTTTGCCCGGCAGGATCTCGGCCGCCATGGCGGCCGAGTGCGTCATGCCGGAGCAGCCGATGGTTTCGACCAGCGCCTCTTCAATGATGCCGTTCTTGACGTTGAGCGACAGTTTGCAGGCGCCCTGCTGCGGCGCGCACCAGCCGATGCCGTGCGTGTAGCCGGAAATGTCGGTGATCTGCTTGGACTGGACCCATTTACCCTCTTCCGGGATGGGGGCCGGCCCGTGGTGCGGGCCTTTGTTGACCACGCACATGGTTTCTACTTCGTGGGAATAGTTCATATGAATACTCCTTTCGGCAATTGATAACAGGACCATTTTATATTATACCTTTATTGTGTATCACAAAGCAAGAGGAAAATGAGCAAAAAACAAAAGTTTATACAACATGGCAAGAAATCCGTCCGGCAGAATGTTTTTTCGTTCATTTATCCTATTTTGCACCGGAAGAACAGCCCGTTGAAAAAGCAGATTTGGTGTGCTCACCCGTTGTTGCCTGCTATATGTTGTGATCAAAAGGCAAAAACTGTCATTCTCTATAAAACAGACAAAAAGCGGCCCCATATCTTTGGCAAACATCTCATGTTGCAAAAAAGAAAAGAATACGGTAAAATAATCGTAAGATAATTATTTCGTATAAGCAGGAGCGTGTCGGTAACATGGAGCGGTTGGAACAGCGCATCTTACAAGACGGCGTAGTCAGACCCGGCCAGGTATTGAAGGTAGACAGTTTCCTCAACCATCAGATGGACATTCCTTTTTTGTGCGAGATCGGGCAGGAGTTCTTCCGCCTGTTCCGGGACAGCGGCGTGACCAAGATCGTCACGGTGGAAGCGTCCGGCATCGGTATCGCCTGCCTGACGGCGCAGTATTTTCACGTGCCGGTGGTGTTTGCCAAAAAGAGCAAAACGCTCAACATTTCGGGGGACGTTTATTCGACGGAAGTGATGTCCTACACCCACGGGCGCACCTATACGGTGATCATTTCCAAAAGTTTTCTCTCCGCGGGGGATAAGGTCCTGCTGATCGACGACTTCTTGGCTAACGGCTGCGCCATGCTCGGGCTGATCGACCTGGCACGGCAGGCAGGCGCCGAGGTTGTCGGGGCCGGCATCGTGATTGAAAAAGGCTTCCAGCGCGGCGGAGAACTGATCCGGCAGGCAGGTGTCCGGCTGGAATCGCTGGCCGTGATCGAAAGCATGGAGGACGACGGGCGCATCACTTTCCGGCATTGAAGCTGTAAATGACGGCAGTTTTTTTGTAAAAATCAGACGAATATCAGAATATACGGCAGGCAAAAAGCCGCCCGCAGGCGGCTTTTTGCCTGTTTTTTTGCGTTTATTCCGTTTGCCAGCCCTTGCACACGTCGATCCATTGCCGGGTGCCGGCCGCCTGTTCCAGCTGCGGGATCGAAAGCGCCACGGCGCTGTCTCCGCTGCCGCAGGCGGGGTAGACCGTTTCAAACCGTTTCAGCGATGCGTCCAGATACACCGGAATGTGCGCGGGAATACCGAAAGGGCACACGCCGCCGACGGCGTGGCCGGTCTCCGCCAACACCCGGTCGGGCGAAAGCATGGAAGCTTTACAGCCGAAAAAGGCCTTGAACTTGGCGTTGTCGATGCGCGCATCGCCCGCGGCCACGACCAGTACGCATCCGTCGCCGCGCAGGAAGGCCAGCGTTTTGGCAATGCGGGCCGGCTCGCAGCCGAGCGCCTGTGCCGCCAGCTCCACCGTCGCACTGGATATGGTAAATTGCCGTACGGCATCGGCCAGGCCGCAGTTTTTCAGGTGCGCGTAAGCCGCTTCGAATGACATTGATCCAACCTTCTTTCTAAAAAAGAGAGAGCCGGCCGAGCGTGCTCGGCCGGCTCCGGCGAAAATCAGTCGTATTTTTCGCGTTTGACGTAGGAGGTGTGCAGCTCGTGGTGCGCCTTGTGGCCGCCGAACCCGTCGGTGTAATACTCCTCGTACAGGGTCTTGATCACCGGGGATTGATGCGACTTGCGCAGCGTCATTGCTTCATCCTGCGTGTACAGGGCTCTGGCGCGCAGCGCCTTGAGGTCCACCGTGTTGCGCACGGACGCGGGCTGGGTGGGCTGGCCGCCGCCGTTGACGCAGCCGCCCGGGCAGCACATGATCTCGACGAAATGCCAGGGGGCCGTGCCGTCTTTGATCTTGCTCATCACATAGTTGGCATTGGTCAGGCCGCTGGCCACAGCCACCTTGACCTCCATGCCGGCAATGTTGTAAGTTGCCTCTTTCAGGCCTTCGGTGCCGCGCACTTCGCGGAACTCCAGGTCTTTGTTGTCCTTGCCGGTCAGCCAGTCGTTGGCGGTACGCAGGGCAGCTTCCATCACGCCGCCGGTGGCGCCGAAGATGACGGCCGCGCCGGTGTCCTCGCCGAGCGGGGAGTCGAACTCCTCATCCGGCAGGTCGGCAAACTTGATGCCCATACGCTCGATCATGCGGGCCAGCTCACGCGTTGTGATGGCGATGTCGATATCCGGCATGCCGGCGGCGTCCTCATCCGGACGGCCGATCTCGAACTTCTTGGCGGTGCAGGGCATAACGGACACGTTGACGATGTCCTTCGGGTCGATGCCCATCTTCTGGGCGTAATAGTTCTTGATCACGGCGCCGGACATCTGCTGCGGCGATTTGCAGGTAGACAGATGATCCAGCTGATCCGGATAATAATACTCGGCAAACTTGACCCAGCCGGGCGAGCAGGAGGTGATCATCGGCAGCACGCCGCCGTTCTTGACGCGGCCGACGAACTCGTTGGTCTCTTCCACAATGGTCAGGTCGGCGCCGAAGTTGGTGTCGAACACCTTATAGAAGCCGAGGCGGCGCAGCGCGGCGACCATCTTGCCTTCCACGTTGGTGCCGATGGGCATGCCGAAGGCTTCGCCCAGGGTGGCACGGATGGAGGGGGCGGTGGTCACGATCACGCGCTTGGACGGATCTGCCAGCGCGGCCCAGATCTTTTCGGTGTCGTCCTTCTCGGTCAAAGCGCCGGTGGGGCAGGCTACGATGCACTGCCCGCAGGACACGCAGGGTACGTTGGCCAGCTGCTTCTCGAACGCGGTGCCGATGTGGGTGTGGATGCCGCGGTCGTTCGCGCCGATGACGGAGACGAATTGCTGATTGCAGGCGGCGACGCAGCGGCGGCACAGCACGCACTTGTTGTTGTCGCGCACCAGGTGGGCGGCGGAGGTGTCCAGCTCATACTTCTGACGGAAACCGTCGTATTTGCCGGAATCCTCCACGCCGAAGTCGCGGCACAGCTTCTGCAGTTCGCAGTCGGTCGAGCGCACGCAGGACAGGCACTTCTTCTCGTGGGTGGAGAGGATCAGTTCCAGCGTAGTGCGGCGGGCCTTCTGCACGCGGGCGGTGTTGGTCTGCACCTCCATGCCTTCCGACACGGGGTACACGCAGGCGGTCACCAGGCCGCGGGCGCCGGTGGCTTCCACCACGCACAGGCGGCAGGCGCCAATCTCGTTGATCTCTTTCAGGAAGCACAGGGTGGGGATCTCCACCCCGGCGATGCGAGCGGCTTCCAGGATTGTAGAACCCTTGGGCACGCTGACGGCGATACCGTTGATTTTAACATTGACCATATCCATAACAGCGTACTCCTTCCTTAAACCTTTTTAATGGCGTTGAACTTGCACGTCTCCATGCACGCGCCGCACTTGATGCAGACGCTCGTGTCGATGGTGTGCGGGTTCTTGACCGTGCCGGAAATGGCGCCGACCGGGCACTTGCGGGCGCAGGCCGTGCAGCCCTTGCACTTTTCGGGGTCGATGTAGTAGTTGAGCAGCGCCTTGCACACGCCGGCCGGGCACTTTTTGTCCACTACGTGGGCGACGTATTCGTCGCGGAAGAAGCGGATGGTGGCCAGCACGGGGTTGGGCGCCGTCTGGCCCAGGCCGCACAGCGAGTTCTGCTTGATGTACATGCACAGCTCTTCCAGCTCGTCGATGTCTTCCAGCGTGCCGTTGCCGCTGGTGATCTTCTCCAGCTTCTCGTACAGGCGCTTGGTGCCGACGCGGCAGGGCGTGCACTTACCGCAGGATTCATCCACCGTGAACTCGAGGAAGAACTTGGCCATATCGACCATGCAGGTGTCCTCGTCCATAACGATCAGACCGCCGGAACCCATCATGCAGCCGATGGCCGTCAGGTTGTCGTAGTCGACCTCGGTGTCGATCAGGCTGGCCGGGATGCAGCCGCCGGAGGGGCCGCCGGTCTGCGCGGCTTTGAACTTTTTGCCGTTGGGGATGCCGCCGCCGATTTCTTCCACGATGTCGCGCAGCGTCGTGCCCATCGGGATCTCGACCAGGCCGGTGTGGTTGATCTTGCCGCCCAGAGCGAACACTTTGGTACCCTTGGAGCGCTCGGTACCCATCGAGGAGAACCACTCGGCGCCTTTCAGGATGATCTGCGGCACGTTGGCAAAGGTTTCAACGTTGTTTTCGACCGTCGGGCTGGCGAACAGACCCTTGACCGCCGGATAGGGAGGACGGGGACGGGGCTCGCCGCGATTGCCTTCGATGGAGGTCATCAAAGCCGTTTCTTCGCCGCACACAAAGGCGCCGGCGCCCAGACGGATCTCCATATCAAAGTCAAAACCGGAGTTGAACAGGTTCTTGCCCAGCAGGCCGGCCTCGCGGGCCGCGTCAATGGCAATCTGCAGGCGGCGCACCGCGATCGGGTACTCGGCCCGGACGTACACAAAGCCTTTCGTCGCGCCGATCGCGTAGCCGGCGATGGCCATGGCCTCGATGATGCAGTGCGGGTCGCCTTCCAGTACGGAACGGTCCATGAACGCGCCGGGGTCGCCCTCGTCAGCGTTGCACACAACGTACTTCTGCGGCGCCTTGTTCGGTGCGCACAGAGCCCACTTGCGGCCGGTGGGGAAGCCGCCGCCGCCGCGGCCGCGCAGCCCGGAGTCGGTAATGATCTTAATGACCTGGTCCGGCGTATATTCGGTCAGGCACTTGGCCAGCGCCTGATAACCGTCGCAGGCGATGTAATCGTCGAGGGATTCGGGGTCGATGAACCCGCAGTTGCGCAGCGCGACGCGCACCTGTTTTTTGTAAAAATCGGTATTTTTCAACGGGGTAACGGTTTCGTCCTGCGCCGGCTTGTTGCCCATCAGGCTGCCGATGGTGTATTCCGCCACCGGCTTGCCGCCGACCAGATGCTCGGCGACGATGCGGGCCGCTTTTTCGGCGTTGACTTTGCCGTAGGTCACTTTCTCTTTGCCGGGGACCAGTACTTCCACAATCGGTTCAAACTGGCACATACCGATGCAACCGGTCTGGCTGACGGTGACATTGGTCAGATGATTCTTTTCCACTTCCTGTGTGATCGTGTCGAGCACCGGGCGGGCACCGGCGGCGATGCCGCAGGTGGCCAGACCGACGACGACACGGACGTGATCCGGTGCGTTTCCGTTCAGGGCCATCCTGTTGCGCGCCTTTTCGCGGACGGCTTGCAGTTCAGCAAGGGATTTCATGTTTTCTACCTCCTACAAATGACAGACTGTAAAGCCTGATGTGTGTTGCCTATGTTTAGTCGGCGTATTTGGCAAGAATACCGGCCACCTGGTCCGGCGTCATCCGGCCGTATACGTCGTCGTTGATGGTCATGACCGGGGCCAGACCGCAGGCGCCGACACAGCGGCAGGCACTGAGCGAAAACTTACCGTCCGGCGTGCACTCATCCGGGCTGATCCCCAACGTTTCGGAAATCTTCTGCAGGACCGCGCCGGAGCCTTTGACGTAGCAGGCGGTGCCCAGGCAGACCGAGACGTTGTACTTGCCCTTCGGTGAGAGGGCGAATTGCGCGTAAAACGTAGAAACACCGAATACCTTTTCCAGCGGAACGTCCATTCCGTCGGCGATCATCTGCTGCACCTCGAAGGGGAGGTAACCGTAGATGTCCTGTGCCTGCTGCATGACCATCATCAGCCGACTGCGATCGCTCTTGTTGGCGTCGATGACCTTCTGCAGTTGGGCGGCCTGCTCCGCAGTGCCCTTGAAGGGTATGGAAGAGATCTTCTTTTGCATGTTGCCGTTTCCTCCTTGTGTATTGAGCGGGCGGGGGCCCCTTGTGTGCCGGCGCCCGCTTTTTTTGACAGAGAGCCTGTCCTCGACGGACGAACAAGACGCGCTCGTCCAATCATAGTTCATTATATAATAAACTTTTTGTATTTGCAATATCAAAACGCAGAAAATGTGAAAAAAATAACAAACTTTTTTTACCAAAGGAAAACGGCACACAGCCGCAGCCGTGTGCCGTGAAAAAACCGTCTGACAGGGGAGAACAAAGCCGGCCGAAAACCGTTATACGCGGTCTTTCAGCTGCCAGTCAAACTCCTTCATGTACTGTTTCTCTTCGTCGGTGTATTTGCGATAGGTGTTGATGGTTTCACCGTTGTTCCACTTGCGGTCATTGACGTCTTCCGTCGTGCCCATAACGGTGATGTTCAGCTGTCTGTGACGGGCGCGCACGTGGTCCCAGTCGATGAAGTAGACGTGGGCAAATTCGCCGCCGTCCAGCTCGCCGTCTTTAATGGTCATGGTTTCGCTGCGGCCGAAGAAGACGGAACGCAGGTGACCGTCGGTGTTCATGCTGGTGTAGTTGCCGGGCTCTTCCACATAACGGCCGAACTGCGCGTGGATCGGGCCGGGATGGCGATACTGATGCTCCTCGGCAAAGTCGGGGATCAGCTTGCGCATGATGTCCAGCAGGTCATGCTGCAGATATTCCAGGTCGAAGGTGTCGATGTCGTGCGAGCACTCCTGGATCATGACGGAGCAGGTGGTGTGGTGCGAGGCGATGCAGACGGTACCGTTCTTTATACCGGACTCGCGCACGATGGCCTGTACTTCTTTGGACACGTCGTGGAAGGTCGGGATCCACCCGCGGGACTGCAGTTCCAGTTCCTTCTGATACACTTTGAATTCCATGATGATTCCTCCATATAATAAAGATATTTTTGGACAGACACAGATTATTTGCGATGGCGGGCGTCCCAGGCCTCGCGCACGGCACGGATCATGTCGAAGGTCATCTTCTCACGCTCTTCGTGCGTTTTCAGGGCTACGATGCCGCTGGACGTACCGGTCGCTTCGCAGCCGGCGAAAATGTTGCGGTACACGTCGTCATAGCACTTGATGCCGGCACCCTGCAGCACCATGATCTCCGGGTTGACGTCCTTGACGGAGCGGGTGGACGCCTCCACGTAAGACATATCGCTGACCTTGCCGGTGCCGATCAATTCGGACGGCTCAGCCACAATGATGTTGGGGTTCAGGTGAGCTACGGCGGACGCTTCGGCGCAGGAGTCGGCGCAGACGATGGTCACCAGCCCGACCTCGTCGGCGCGCTTGATGGTCTCGTTAAGCTTGGCCAGCGGCAGGGGACGCTCACAGTGGTTGAGCATCACGCCTTCGGCGCCGGCGGCCACCACGGCTTCCGGCAAAATGTCGGCCAGCCCGCGGCCCGGACGGATGGCGTCCATGTGCGGCGCAAACACGTGGATGCGCTGCGTGGCTTCCTTCACGCGGCGGATCTCGGTAAAGGGGGTGGTGAAGATAATGTCGACGTCGTACTTTTTAGAAGCGGCATCGGCGGCCAGCGCCAGCGCCAGTACTTCGTCGCCGATCAGATAAGACTTCGGCCCGATCTCGAAAAAGGGCGGTTTGATGGTACATCCTTTGAACATATGCTCGGTCCTTTCTTTGAAAAACATGGCGCGGAACACAGGAAACCCGTCTGTCCGCATACCCGCTTTACTATACACCGTTTCCGGCTGTTTTGTCAATACGTTTTTCGGATTTTTCGACGCTTTCGGCCGCTTAAAAAAGCCGCAAAGCGGTTGACAAGCAAAAGGAAAAAGCGTATAATGAAAAATAGCGTCGGGCATGCGCCGCCGGGCCGCGCCCGCCGCTCAAAGGCCACGGGAGCAGGGCAAAACGGGTCGCCGGGCGGTGATAAGCTGTTTTGCCCCGCCATCAGTGCAAAAACATACGGAAACGAGGGACTTTTGTTGAAACAAGCTTCTTTTGACGCTGCCGTTACCGGCATGCAAATCGAAATCAAGGCGTTGCAGGACGCTTTGGCCAATCTGGACGAGCAAGCCTTCCGCAAGGCGGTGGACCTGCTGGTTTCCTGCGACCGGGTGATGACCTGCGCCAGCGGCCATTCCGGCATCGCGGCCGAAAAGTTTGCGCACGGGCTGTGCTGTGTGGACAAGCCTGCGTACTTTATGTCGCCCGCCAAGGCCATCCACGGCGGTATGGGCGGCCTGCGCAAGGAAGACTGCATGGTCATGGTCTCCCGCGGGGGCAAAACGAAGGAACTGCTGCCGATCATCGATATCTGCAAGGCTAAAAAAGCCAAGCTGATCGCCCTGACGGAAAACATGGAATCTCCTCTGGCGCTGGCGGCCGACGTAGTCGTGCCGATGAAGATCGAGCGCGAGGCGGACAAGTACAACATGCAGGCCACCGCCAGCTACGTGGCTACCATCGGCCTGTTTGACGCGCTGACCATCGGCGTCATGGAAGAGACCAACTATCAAAAAGAAGAGTTCGCCCTGATCCATCCGGGCGGGGCCGTAGGGGAGCGGCTGAATCACAAATCCGTGTGAGGTAAGCGCAGGCGGTACGGTGCCCCGGTGCCGTACCGCCGTTGTTTTTCCGGCGGCCGTGTATTGTAAAAAAACAGTAATTTTTCTCTTGACAGCCCGCGGCCGATATGATATGATAAATGGCGTGCCGCAGGGCATCCGGTCCGTATGCGGGTGTAGTTCAGTGGTAGAACCCCAGCCTTCCAAGCTGGTTGTGTGGGTTCGATTCCCATCACCCGCTCCAATTCAGATATGCGCCTGTAGCTCAGTAGGATAGAGCATCTGCCTTCTAAGCAGAGGGCCAGGGGTTCGAATCCCTTCAGGCGCGCCAAAAACGCCGGGATGTCGCCTCTGGGCCGGCAGAACGGTCATATGGTGGGTATGGCGTAGCTGGTTAACGCGCCAGTTTGTGGCACTGGAGACCATCGGTTCGAATCCGATTACCCACCCCACACCAGGCGGGGGTGCGCGGCGTTCCGCGCACCCCCGTTTGACACAATGGGATATAGTCTAGTGGTAGGACAGCAGACTTTGACTCTGCCCGTGCAAGTTCGATTCTTGCTATCCCAGCCAGAAATCCTGCGCAAGCAGGATTTCTCTTTTTCTCCTATATCAAAAGCTCCGGGCGCGCCCGGAGCTTTCTTCCTTTATTCCTTTATTCCTTTTCAAACAGCGGGGTGCTGAAATACCGCTCCGCCGTGTCGGGCAGCACGGTCACGACCGTTTTGCCCGGCCCCAGCTTTTTGGCCAGCGCGATGGCGGCCGCCACGTTGGTGCCGCTGGAAATGCCGCACATCAGCCCTTCCTTGCGGGCCAGGTCCTTGGCGGTGCGGATCGCTTCTTCGTCGGTGACGATGTAGATACGGCTGTAAATCTCGCGGTTGAGGTTGCCGGGAATCAATCCGTCGCCGATGCCCATTTGCAGGTGGGTGCCCACCGTGCCGCCGGCCAGGATGGCCGCGTTTTCCGGCTCCACCGCCCAGATCTCGATATCGGGGTTCTGGGCTTTGAGCACCTCGCCGATGCCGGAGATGGTGCCCCCGGTGCCGATGCCGGAGCAGAAGCCGTGGATCGGCCCGGCCACCTGTTCCAGGATCTCCACGCCGGTGTGGTGCCGGTGCGCCTGCGGGTTGGTGGGGTTTTCGAACTGCTGCGGAATGTATACGCGCGGGTCGTCCCGCTGCATTTGCAGGGCGATTTGCAGGCATTGGTCGATGCATTTGCCGATGTCCCCGTCGTCATGCACCAAACGGACCTCGGCCCCGTAATGCTCGACCAGCTTGCGGCGCTCCACGCTCACGGAATCCGGCATGATGATGACCGTGCGGTACCCGCGCACCGCGCCGACCAGCGCCAGGCCGATGCCCTGGTTGCCGCTCGTCGGTTCCACAATAACGGTGTCCGGCCGGATCAGGCCGGCCTTTTCCGCTTCGAGGATCATATTGTAGGCGGTACGGGTCTTGATCGACCCGCCGACGTTTAATCCTTCAAACTTGACCAATACTTCGGCACAGCCGGGCGGTACCATCCGCCCCAGCCGGATGACCGGCGTGTGGCCGATGGCGTCCAGAACGCTGTTGTATATCATCGGATCAGACTCCTTCGCGTGCATATCGGCACCAGTATAGCACAGAGGGCCGCCCCTTGCAAGCGCAAGCGGCGTTCCTGCCGATGCCTTTTTTAAAAAATTGCGAATGACCTCGAAAAACTTGCGCAAAAAAGCGTTGATTTATTTTAAAAGTATCCGTACAATAAAATTGAAAGGAGGACGTCGGCGTGAAAAAATCTGCAAAAAAGGCCGCAAAAGTGACTATTAAGGACCTGGCGGATGCGGTCGGCTGTTCCAGCACGGCGGTTTCCCGGGCGCTCAACGGCAAATACGGCGTAAGCGAGAAGACCCGTGCCAAAATCCGGCTGGAGGCGATGAGCCGCGGCTACGTCGGTCCGCATGTCCGGCATGGCAAAAAAGCGGGCCTCCGCCAGTGCTTCAGCATTGTGGTGACTCATAACGACCTGCTGGATGAAAACTTTCACCGCCAGCTCGTCTACGGTATCGAGCAGGAACTCGGCCGGCGGGGGCTGACTTCCTTTCTGACGACGGTCGAAAGCATCGGCGGGCAGGAACTGCCGCTGAATATCAGCCGCATCCGGGCGGACGGCATCTTCATCATCGGCCAGCTTTCGCTGTCCAACGTGGCGGCGCTGCTGTCCGGCGGCATCCCCGTCGTGATGGTGGACACGCTGTACCTGCAATTGAAGGCGGACCGCGTGACGATGAACAACTATCAGGGCGGCTATACCGCAGCAAATTATCTCATCAGCCGCGGGCATACTTCCGTCGCCTTTGTCGGCGACCCGGACTATTCTTTCGGCTTTGCGGAGCGGTACCGCGGCTTCTGTGACTGTATGCAGAAGCACGGCGTCCCGGCCGATCAGCAGCACCTGGTCCGTACGACGGCGCATCTCGGCACCATGAGCGTGGATGAGGAGCAGATGCATCGGCTCCTTTCCGGGCCGGGCCGGCCCACGGCCCTGATGTGTGCGAACGACGGCATCGCGTTTTACATGTACCGGCTGTGCGACCAATGGGGCCTGCGCATTCCGGACGATCTTTCGGTCATCGGTTTTGACAATGCGGAGAAGAGCACTCTGGTCTTGCCGCCGCTGACCACCATCAGCGTGCCCAAGTACGAGATCGGCGTGGAAGCGGCCCGCCTGCTGCTGGCCCGCCTGCGCGATCCGCAGCGCAACACCCGCTGTATAGAGATGGACATACTGCTGGAAGAACGCGCGTCGGTCCGCGACGTGTGCGCTCCGGCTTCGTCAACAGTATATTCACAAACGTAAAAGGAGGGCTTTGTCATGTTGAAAGCACGAACTCTGCGCAAAGGAACCGTCTGCCTGCTTTGCCTGCTGCTGCTGATCGGGCTGTTCTGCCCGGCGGCCGCCGCCAAGGAGGAGACGCCGGTCAAGATCACGCTGTCGCCTTTGGCGGTGCAGGATCTGGAACAGAACTTCTACAAAGAAGTCAACATCACCTGCAAACCGTACCCCGATAAAATGGGTTGCACGCTGGAACTGATCGATTACGACTTCCGGCAGTGGGACGATATCGGCTGGGCCATCAGTAAGGATTGGCTCAAACAGTACCGGTACCTGTTCCTCGATTTTCCGGAGCAAACCGGCTCCGGGGCGGAGGGCATGTACATTACGCTGGCCCTGTGGTGGATCGATAATCCCAGTGCCGGTGTGCACCACTATTTCAGCTGGAAGCCGGTCAAGGAAATGACTGGTACCAATATGGTGGACCTGATGGAGGTCAATGAGAATTACCTGAGCGGGTATATGGGCCAGAAGCTGCTGATCGCGCTGTACATCTGCGTGAACAAGGACGAATCGCCGGATACCTGGGGCCCGGTCGAGGTCAACGAGGTGTACCTCTCCAACGTGCCCCAGGCGCAGGAGGGCTACGGCGAACCGCCGGCTCCGCCCCGTCTGCCGGACGTGCCGGTCGGCGATATGAGCAAAACGGAACGGTACGACCTGCTGGCCTATGAGGACAGCCAGTATGATCTCGGTTGGGATCTGGGCGCCAACGGCGTGAAGGTCGTCCCGACGGAGGATCATCGCGGCTTTACCATGGAGCGCTCGCCCGATACCAAGGAGGACTGCACCAACGTCGCCTGGGTCGTCCCGTACGAGCAGCTGGAAAAAACGCCGTATCTGGCCATCGAGTTCGGCAACGAGGGCCGTAACGACGAAGGCCCGCTGATCTATATGTTCACCTTCTTCGAAAACGTGGTTCCCACGATAGCCGCCACGTATAACGACTTCGGCGGGGACCGCCGGGCGCACACCTTCGCCGGCCTGCAAACCTTTAACCAGAAGGCCGCGATCGACAACTGCATCGACGAGGACAATCCCGACAGCAAGAGCGACCTGGTAGCCATCATCCTCGGTATCCGCTTCCTGCGCACCGACGGCAGCACCTATGAGCCGCTGCAAGTCAAGCAGGCCTTCCTGTTCAATTATAACGAGGACGCCTTCGCCACGCAGCCCTCTGAAAACACAACGGACCCGACGGCGGATCCCGGCACCACGCCGACGGCGCCGACGACGGCACCGACGTCCGCCACGCCGGCCGAATCCAACGGTTTCCCGTGGATTGTGGTCGGTATCGTGGCCGCGTGTGTGGTCGCGGCGGCGGTGGTCGTGGTAGTGGTCCTGCGGCTGCGTAAAAAATAACGGGGTGGCAAAGATGAAAAAACCGTGTGCAGTATTGATGTGTGCGGCCCTGCTGCTGTGCGGCTGCGTGCCGGGTTGTTCCGGCCGCAGCGAGCTGCCGGAGGACGCTCCGTCCTATACTTCCGCCGTGCCGGACGTGCGTTCCTTCGGTGCGGCGGGCGACGGGACGACGGATGATACGCAGGCACTGATCGCCGCCTTGCAGGCCGTGCAGGACGGGGGCACCGTGTACTTCACAGCCGGCCGCTACCGCCTGAGCGCCGATATCACCGTGCCCGGCACAGTGGAACTGCTTTTTGCGCCGGACGCCATGATCGTCATCGACAAAAAAGCGTCGCTGACGCTCAACGGCAGCGTGCGAGCCGGGGACCAAACCGTTTTCGGCGGGGAAGGGTACGTGTACGGCGAGCCGCAGCAGGCGGTGGGCAACCCCGTTTGGTTCGGCGCGACGGGCGACGGCGTGACGGATGACACTATGGCCTTTCAGTCGGCGATCTCGGTGTTCCGACAGATAGAGATTCCGGCCGACCGCACCGGTTACGTCCTTTCCGGCGTCCGCATTACCAAGGGCGGCCGGATCGAGGGCCGCGGCGGCCAAAAGGCCCGCCTGATCGGCAAGGCCGGCACGCAGAACATGCTCACCATCGAAAACGGGCATCTGGATATCGGGTATCTGGCCTTTGATATGGCGGCGGCGCCCGAGGCGACCTGCCTGTACTTCAATACCTTTGGCCAGACCATCGAGCGCACCCGCGTCTACAGTATCGAGGCGACCGATGCATTCTGCGTCATCCGGGACTCGGACAGCACCAATATGGTCATTACCACCTCGTTTGAGGACGTCGTCTGCCGGGACGGGCGCGGCACCGCGCTCGACCTGTACCAGATGTGGGGTTTCATCTTCTATACGGACGTGAAGATCGACTATTCCGCTTCCCGGCAGAAGCACGGCATCGAGCTGGACTTCCCGGCTGTAGCCGTGCGCAACAACGCCGGCATGATCGTCAAGGGGATGGATATCACCGGCGATCCGGACGGCTCGTCAAAGGCGCACGGGGTGGAGATCAGGAACTGCGCCGCCATGTGGTTCGAGCAATGCACGATGAAAAACCTCTCCGGCCGGGCTTTCTCGGCCAATCGCGGCATCAATCACGGGTATTTTACCGACATTACGTGTGAAAATACCGGCGGCATCTACTTCGCCGGCAGCGACAGCGTGCAGATCCTGCGCGTTACCGTCCGGGACTGCGGTATCGTCATGAGGGATTGTACTATGATGCAGTTGCAGGACAGCTCCGTCAGCGGCCATCATACCGGCAGCGGCGTACTGCTGCAAACGGTGACGAACAGTGCCTTCACCGGGCTGACGACCTCCGGTAACGCCGGTTACGGCCTGGAAGAGGAGACCGGCTGCGAAAACAACATCTTCGTCGGTATTCACAGCACGCAGGACCGGGACGGCCCCTACCGCATCGCCGGGCAGGGCAGCGGCTATATGGAGGGTTGAGGCCATGAAAAAGTTTTATAAACATACCGCGTGGCTGATGGCCGTGCTGCTCACGGCTGCCCTCATACCCGCCTGCGGCGGTCCGTCCGGCGGCGCAAAAACGCCGGTTGAGATCCGGTTGACGGCCTGCGGTGCCAAAGGCGACGGCGTGACGGACGACCGCCCCGCGTTGGAACAGGCGTTGCAGCAGGCAAACGGCAAGGGCGTGGTGCTGCTGCCGCAGGGCCGGTATCTGCTGGCGGGCGACGTGACGGTACCGGCGGGCGTGACGCTGCGGTTTGAGGCGCAGGCCGTGCTGGTCGTGGCGGCCGGTGCGACGCTGACCCTGCAAGGAAAAATAGAGGCGGCCGCCGCGCGCATTTTTGACGGCGAGGGCGCCCTGGCCGGCCATATCGAGGGCGCCGGGTACGCCGAATGGTTTGGCGCCGCCGGCCATAACGAGGATGACAGCGCCGCCGTACAGCAAGCGGTGGATCTGCTGGATACCGTGTACCTGACCTCCTTTGCCGGGGCACATACGCTGGGCGGCATCCGCATCACGCGGCCCGTCACCGTCGAGGGGATAGGGGATCTGCAGGCAAAGCTGTATATGGAAGCGCGCAGCGAGCAGATGTTTACCATTGCCTCCGGCGGAGTGACGCTGCGCAACCTTTCCGTTGTGGGCAACGGTCGGCCGAAAGGCGTCGTCTTCTATCTTGACAGCGCCGAGCGGGACCTGTCCGGCATCCGGCTGGAAAACCTGTACGGCTTCCAGATTGCCAACTGGATCGGCGATAATGCAGAGGCGGCGCACGTCATCACAGACCTGGTTATCGACACGGTGCGCAGCGATTACAATACCGGCGTGGGCATCCGGCTCAACCGATGCACTTCCGGCCTTGTCATCGAAGATATCCTGATCAACAACGTGGGCGTCAACACCAACCAGCCGCTGCTGATCATCGAAAACGCGGAAAAAGTCCGCATGCGCAATATGGATACCGCCGGCGGCCTGGGTACCGGCAGCGGCGGCCACGGGTTTATTATGAGGAACTGCCGCGACGTGCTTGCCGAGCGCTGCATGGTGGACCACGTCAACGGTTACAGTATGATTTTGCAGGATTGCAGCAATTTCCGCATCATCAACTGGATCAGTTCTCTGTACGAGACGGGCGCTTTCCTGTTTGAAAACGTCACCGATTCTACCTTTGAGAACATCAAGGCCAACGGCATCTACGGCGCCACCACCGTGCGCGATCCGGGGCCCGGCATGCATCTGAAAGGGTGCAGTAACCTGACGTTCAGCAGCCTGATGGTTGAGTTCAACTTTGTCGAAGGATTGATGCTCGAAGACTGCAACAACGTGCAGATCAGCAACCTGGTCATCGACCGTAACGGCGGCGACGGATATGTGGAGACCGGCCGCAGCGACGGCAACGTCATTACCGGTGCGACGATTACCGCTTCCGGTACCTGCGTGCGGCAGATCGGCGCCCACAGCGCCATCCGCGCGCTGGTTGCCAGGGACGTCGGCTTCCGGGAGAGCGTCGAAGGCAAGGCAACGCTGTAACAGCCATATAAACAAGTAAACGAGGCGGCCCGTTCGGACCGCCTCGCGGTATTTTTTTACGTTCGGTCTTCGTCGGGCGGCTCGGCGATCGCCTGCGCGATCGCGGCGTCCGTTTCCTCGGCGGAAAGGCCTGCCTGCCTTGAAAAATAAGCCAGGTATTCCACGTTGCCGTTGGTGCCGTGGATGGGGGAGACGGTCAGCCCGTGCAGGTACAGCCGGTTTTCCGCCGCGCAGGCAAACAGGCTGCACAGCAGCGGCGGCAGGTCGGCCGGGTCTTTTAGTACGCCGTTTTTGCCCAGCTGGCGGGGCGCGGCTTCAAACTGCGGCTTGATCAGGCACAGACAAACGCCTTCCGGCTTCAGGATCGCGTCGATCGCCGGAAAGATTTTTTTCAGCGAGATAAAGGATACGTCCGCCGTCACGACGTCCACCGGCGCGCCCAGCATATCCGGCGTCAGACGCCGGGCGTTGGTGCGCTCCATCACGGTGACCCTCTCGTCGTTGCGCAGTTCCCACGCCAGGATGCCGTAGGCCACGTCCACGGCAAATACGTGCGCGGCCCCGTGCGCCAGCAGGCAGTCGGTAAACCCGCCGTTGCTCGCACCGATGTCGCATACCGTGCGGCCGGTCACGTCGGCCCGAAAGTGCCGCAGCGCCTTTTCCAGCTTATAGCCGGAGCGGCTGGCATATTTGCGCGGTTTTTCCAATAGGATAACGGGGGCGTCGGCAGAGACCGGCATGCCCGGCTTGTCGGCCGGCAGACCGTGGACGCGCACCCGCCCGGCCATGATCAGCGCGGCGGCCTGCTGCGTCGATAACTGATAAGTCTGTGCGACCAGTTCGTCCAATCGAAGAATGATACTCGCCTCATTTCGGTATCGTTTTATCTATCATACCCCACGGCGGCTGTCCGTGTCAATGTTTCTGCGGAAAAAGATGGACAAATGCAAAAAAACAGAGTAGAATAAAATCGTATACCACGGCATATCCGTGCAAACCAAAAGGGGAGACCGCTATGACGCAAAAACTGATCGATCACGCCCGGGCCCGCATCGCCGCCCGGACCGACGACGTGCGCGAACAGGAAGTACAACTGCGCGAATATTGCGGCAAAACCGCCGGTTTGGGCGGGTTGGCCGCCAACTTTTTGCTTTTTGCCGTGAAAATCACGGTGGGCTTGCTGGCGTCGAGCGTGTCCGTCATGGCGGACGGCCTGAACAATCTGTCCGACGCGGGTTCTTCGCTGGTGACGCTGATCGGTTTCAAGATGGCTGCCGCCCCGCCGGATCAGGAGCATCCTTTCGGGCACGGCCGGGTAGAATATCTTTCGACGATGCTTGTGGCTGTGATGATCATCATGGCCGGGTATGAATTGATCAAAAGCGCGCTGGACAAGATCCTGCATCCGGCTGCGTCGGTGTTTACCTGGGTAACCGCGCTGGCGCTGGTTTTGTCGATCCTCGTCAAGCTGTGGATGGCGCTGTTCTATCGCGGTATCGGCCGCGCCATCCGCTCGCAGACGCTGATGGCCGCCTTTGCCGACAGCCGCAATGACATCATCTGTACGCTGGCCGTGCTGGTCTCCGCCGTGGTGGAATGGCGCACCGGCTGGCGGCTGGACGGATATATGGGGCTGCTGGTCGCGGTGTTCGTGCTGTGGTCCGGCTTCAATATCATCCGCAAAGCCATTTCGCCGCTGCTCGGTCAGGCGCCCGACCCGGAACTGACCGAGGGTATTCGCCGCCTGGTGCTGGAGACCGACGGCGTGCTCGGTATCCATGACCTGATCGTGCACGATTACGGCCCCGGCCGCCGGATTGTGTCGCTGCATGCCGAGGTGCCCAGCTCGGCCGACATTTTGGTCAGTCACGACCGCATTGACCAGATCGAGCAAAAACTGATGGAGCGGTTCCATGTGGTCGCCTGCATCCATATGGATCCGATCGATACCGACGACGAGCGTATCCCGGCCCTGCGGTCGGCTGCGCAGCAGGCGCTTTTGCAGATCGATCCGCGCCTGAGTCTGCACGACTTCCGCGTTGTGTTCGGGGATACGCACACCAACCTGATTTTTGATATCGAGATCCCGTTCGGGTTCAGCGGCGGGGCAGACCTGCCACGCCGGATTCAGCAGGAACTGCAAAAGCAGGACCCGACGCTCTGCGTCGTGGCCAATGTGGAATATCGGATGAGTTGATGCAATATGGATTATTTGATTTATAACGGTTTTTGGAACCGGCAGCCGCCCGCCACGGTGCAGGCGCTGGCCCGGGCCGCAAAACAGCGGGGGATCCGCTTGTCGGTGACCCCTCATACGGAGTGGACCGCTGTGTATGACGGCGGCGTGCACGTCGTCGGCCCCGCCGGCGTTTGTCCCGGCGCGGGGGATACCGTGCTGTTCTGGGACAAGGACGTGCGGTTGGCCCACGCATTGGAGGCGGCCGGCGCGCGGGTGCATAACAGCGCCCGCGCCATCGCTTTGTGCGATGACAAGGCGGCTACCCACCGGGTGCTGGCGCAGCACGGCGTCCCGATGCCGGAAACGCTTGTGGCGCCGATGGCCTATACCGACGTGACGGAGCCGGTGCGCACCTTTTTGGACCGGTCGCAGGAGCGGCTCGGGTATCCTATGGTGGTCAAGGAATGTTTCGGTTCGCTGGGCGGGCAGGTATATCTGGCGCGCGATCGGGCGCAATTGGAGCAGCTGGCCTTTTCCATGGGCCCCAAACCTTTTCTGACGCAGCGCTTTCTGGCGGAAAGCGCCGGGCAAGATTGGCGCCTGTACGTGACGGGGGATGCGGTAGCGGCCGCCATGCACCGCACCCATCCGTCCGACTTCCGCGCCAACCTCGCCAACGGCGGCAAGGCAGAAACCTTTACACCAACAGAGAAAGAAAAAGAACTCGCACTGCGCTGCTGCCGTTTGCTGGGCCTGACGTTTGGCGCCGTCGACCTGCTGCGCAGCGCCGAAAAAGGGATACTGGTCTGCGAAGTAAACTCTAATGCCTTTACAGAGGGAATTAGCCGCTGCACCGGCATCGACGTGGCCGACGCCGTGATCCGGCAGGTTTTTGCAACAAAAAATGTATAAATCCGCCGTTGACAGGCCAAAATAGCGGTGTACGGAACTTCCGTACACCGCTATTTGAATTGTATACAGAACGGAGGAAAAAGCGTGAACGACCGTCAGAACGACAATCGTCAGGACCGCAGCTCGGGTACCAACCGCAAAGAGCAGAACAAACAGCAGGACAGTAACCGGCAGCAGAAAAACTGCGATCAGAAAAAGCAGAACCGCTCGGAGAAGTCCTGAGCGGACAGCACGAAAAAAGAGGAGCAGCCGCTCCTCTTTTTTATTCTTTTTCTTCGGAATGGTTTACATCATGGTTTCCGTCGTGCAGTGCTTTTTCCAGCATAGGCGGCAGGGCCTGCGCCAACTGGTGACATAACTGTTGAGATACCGACGGCTCAAGCGTGTCGGACAGCGCGACGGTCAGCGAGCGGGAATAGATCACGTTCGGGAAGGCGAAGGTACCGTAAATCTCCGGCTGCTCGACGCAGACGAAGATTTTGCGCGCCTTGCACTCCTGCGAAATGGAGATGTTGACCGCATCGTCCCCGGTGGCGGCGATGCACAGAAAGGCGTTGGCACAATCCCCGCGGAAATAACGGCGCGGGATGTAGCGGATCTGCCTTTTTTCTTCCATTTCCAGCAAAGACGGCTCCAGCACGGGGCTGATCACGGTGACTTTGGCACCGAATTGCAGCAGCACACGGGCTTTCTCAGCGGCAAAATCGTTGCCGCCCAAAATCAGGCAGTTGTTTCCCTTTACGTCGATAAAAAGGGGAAAACCGAACCCCACGTCGTCACCTTCCTTCTGCTGAAAATATGCCCAAAAAAGCGCGCAGACAATAACTCATTTTCAGTTTAACATATCATAATGGAAAAAGCAACAATATTTTACAAATTATTTTTTCAGCCGGAAAAAAGCGCTTTTTTTGTCGGGCCGCCCTTTGCCGAAGGAGCGCCGGTTTTTCAGCCGCGCAAAAAGTTTCGCCGCGCGGTAAATCATCAGTTGCAAGTTTGCGCATTTTCTGTTATAATTATTTTAACTTTGAGATATTTTATTTCTATCGGCGACGTGTCGCCGCAGAAGGGAGAACCGGTCATGTTGCATGTAACGTTGCTGGCATGTACGCCCGACCCGGAAAAAATGGTGGCGCAGGCGGCTAAACTGTGTTATTCTCCTGCCACGATCGACGCCCTCGGGCAAAGTCTGACGCCGGAAAAAACCTCTTCTTTTGTAGAGATGCTGGCGGAAATCGGCCACGAGAGCCCGATCGAGCACAGTTCTTTCACATTCGGTATCGAGGGCGTGTCCCGTTCTTTGCTCGCGCAGCTGACCCGGCACCGTATCGCCTCGTACAGCGTGCAGAGCCAGCGGTACGTGGCGGAAAAGGCTTTTGAATACGTGCTCCCGCTCGAAATCGCGGCTGTTCCGCAGGCCCGCGCCCTGTTTGAGCAGGCTATGCGGCAGGATCAGCAGCAGTACGATCAATTAACGGCTATTTTATCCGAAAAACATAAGGCGGATTTCATGGCGCAGGGCATGGATGAGAAGGCGGCGGCCAAGGCGGCCGAGAAAAAAGCAATCGAGGATGCGCGCTTTGTGCTTCCCAACGCCTGCGCCACCAAGATGATCGTTACCATGAACGCCCGCAGCCTGATGAACTTTTTCCGGCACCGCTGCTGCAACCGCGCCCAGTGGGAAATCCGCGCGCTGGCGGATCAGATGCTGCAATTGTGCCTGCAGCAGGCGCCGCATCTGTTCCGGAACGCCGGCCCGGCTTGTGTGGCCGGCCCCTGCCCGGAGGGCAAAATGTGCTGCGGCCGCACCGCGGAGATGCGCCGGCGCTATCAGCAGATGAAAGAGAGTGTCGGCCGATGAAGCGCCTGATCGTCCTGGACGGGCTGGATGGCAGCGGCAAAAGCACGCAGTACGAACTGCTGCAGGCCTGGCTGCAGCAGCGGCGGGTGGCCTGCCGACCGGTCTCTTTTCCGGACTATGACAGCCCGGCCTCCGCGCCGGTGCGGATGTATCTGGCCGGCGCCTTCGGTACCCGGCCGGGGGATGTGAACGCCTATGCGGCCTCCTCCTTCTACGCGGTGGACCGTTATGCCAGCTACCGCACGCAATGGCAGAAGGATTATCAGGCCGGTACGCTGATTCTTGCGGCCCGGTATACGACCTCCAATGCCATCCACCAGATGGCCAAGCTGCCCGATGAGCAGAAAGAGGCGTATCTGCGCTGGCTGGAGGACTACGAATACGTGCGTCTGCAGCTGCCGCGGCCGGATCTGGTGTTGTTTCTGGACGTTGAGCCGCAGGTGGCGGAGCAGTTGCTGCGCCGCCGGTATCAGGGGGACGACTCCCGCAAGGACATTCACGAGAAGGATATGGAATATTTGCGCGCCTGCCGGCAAAGCGCGCTGTACGCCGCCGAAAGATGCGGCTGGTACGTTATTCGCTGTACGGCCGGCGGCGCGATGCGCCCGGTGGACGACATCAGCCGGGAGATCCGGCAATGCGTGCTGCCGCTGATTGAAAAGGAGGATCTGTCATGATACTGGTTTGTCTGGCCGATGGGTTTGAAGAGATCGAGGCGCTGGCTACGGTGGACGTGCTGCGCCGCGCCGGCCTGACGGTGCGTACCGTCGGCATCGGCGGTGAAAAAATTACCGGCTCACACGGGATAGAAGTCACGGCCGATTGCAGGGAGGACGCCCTGCCGGCGTTGGACGCCTTGCAGGCCGTGGTGTTGCCGGGCGGTATGCCGGGCACCAAAAACCTGATGGATTCGCCCACGGTGGACGCTCTGCTGCGGCAGGCGCAGGCCCGCGGCGCGCTGTTGTGCGCCATCTGCGCCGCGCCGTCGGTGTTGGGGCAAAAAGGGTATCTGCAAGGCAAAAAAGCCACCTGCTATCCCGGCTTTGAAAAATATCTCACCGGTGCGCAGCCGCTGGGTGAAGGGTATATGGTAGTGACCGACGGGCGCTGCATCACCGCCAAAGGGGCAGGCGTCGCGATCGATTTCGGTCTGGCGATTGTGCAGGCGCTGTTATCGACCGAAAAAGCGGAAAAACTTTGGAGCGACATGCAATGCCGATAACAGATATCCGGCCCGTCAAAAGCGCCCTGCGGGAAAAATACAAAGCGATGCGCCTGTCGCTGGACAGTGACGTCAAGCAGAATTGGGACGAGGCGGTGACCCGTCGCGTGCTTTCGCTGTGGCAGTACCGCAGCTGCGAATGGCTGCTGATCTATGTGTCCACGCCTATCGAGGTGGATACGCATGCGCTGGTCCGTCAGGCGCTGGCCGACGGTAAAAAGGTGGCGGTACCCCGCTGCGTACCGCAGACGCGGGACATGGAGTTTTACCGCATCACTTCTTTGGAGGAACTGGTTCCCGGCACCTTCGGTGTGTTGGAACCGGAGCCCTCAGCGCAAAACCTTGTGCAGGCGCCCGCCCACGCGCTTTGCGTGGTTCCGGCTTTTTGCTATGACCGGGAGGGGTTCCGTCTCGGCTACGGGAAGGGATATTATGACCGCTTCCTGTTCCGGTACGAAGGCCAGTTGATCGGCCTGTGCTATGATAACTGCATGACCGGCCGTTTGCCTCATGGCAGGTATGACCGGTGCGTTTCTCTGGTCGTGACGGAAAGACGCTTATATAAAATACCGCAAAAGAGGGGTGAGCCGTATGACCGATGACGAAAAGATCCGGGAGCAGGAAGGGCAGCCTTTGACGCAGCCCGGCGAGGATCCGGCGGAACAGGCCCGGCAGGCGCGTGCGTCCCGCGTGCAGGCGTTCCGGCTGGATATCGATTACGCCGCGCCGCAGGCCGATGCACCTGCCGAAACGGAGCAGCCGGCGCCGGATCATTCCGTTCCGGCGGAAAACGAGCAGAGGACCATGGTCCTGCGCGAGGCGATCGTTCCGGCGGAACAGGCTTCGCCCGTCAAGCGGAAAAAGAAGAAAAAACGCGTTTCCCACAAGGCCGCCTGGAGCTATGTCAAAGTACTGTTTTATCTGATCGCCATCCTGGCGGCGGCCGGGGCTCTTTCGGTGTTTATCCTGGTCGGCGCGCTGGACCTGACCGGCCTGAACAAATCCAAGGCGGAGGTCGAGGTCACCATCCCGGCCGGGGCGACTGCCGATCAGGTGGCAGAGATCCTCAAAGAGAAAAACGTGATCGATCTGCCGCTGCTGTTCCGCTTTTACGTCAGTTTTACCGGCGCGGGGGCCACGCTGCAGCCGGGCACCTTCACGGTGTCTTCCGCCTACGGCTATTCCGGCATCATTGAACAGCTGCAGGAGGCGGCTGTGCGCAGCACCGTGCGCGTGACCATTCCGGAGGGCTATACGGTGGAAAAAATAGCCGCCCTGATGGAAAAAAACCAGGTCTGTTCCGCGGCTGATTTTTATCAGGCCGCCAACAGCCGCGATTACAACTATTCTTTTATTGCCGATATCCCGACCGTTGACGACGACCCGAAATATGCCAACCGCATTTATCTGCTGGAAGGGTATCTTTTCCCGGATACGTATGATTTCTTTACCGATAGCAAGGCCCGGGACGTTGTGAACAAAATGCTGGAAAACTTCAATAACAAAGTAACCGCCAAAATGAAGGTGGCCATCCGTCAAAGCGGCTATACGCTGGATCAGATCGTGACGCTGGCCTCCATCGTGCAGCAGGAGGTCGCGCTGAAAGAGGATATGCAGAAGGTGGCCCGGGTTCTGGTCAACCGTCTGGAAAACGCCAAGACCTTCCCGAAACTGCAGTGCGACAGCACCGGCACGTATGTGAACACGCAGCATTTCCATGAGGGCGGCGTGCCGATCGTCGTGGCGGCCTATGACACTTACCAATGCGACGGGCTGCCGGCCGGCGCCATTGCCAACCCCGGGCTGGTGGCGCTGGAGGCTATGATCTCGCCTTCGCAGAACAGCGCGATCCAGGCCTGCTACTATTTTGCGACGGATACCACCACCGGCATCACCTATTACAGCCGTACGCTGGAAGAGCATAACGCCATCCGCCGCAAGTACAATATTTATTCGGGCAATTCCTGATGAAGCCGGAGATTTTGGCCCCGGCCGGGGATAGGGAATGTTTTGACGCCGCCCTGCGTTTCGGGGCGGACGCCGTTTACCTGGCGGGCACGCAGTTCGGTATGCGGACGGCCCCCGCCAATTTCACGCAGGATCAATTGCGTCAGGCGGTGGCCGATGCGCACCGGCAGGGCGTGAAGGTGTACGTGGCCTGCAACGTTCTGCCGCGCGGCGAACAGTTGCGGGCCTTGCCTGCTTTTCTGGAAGAGCTGGACGATATGGGCGCGGACGCCGTCATCGCGGCGGACCTCGGCGTAATGGCGCTGGTGCGCCGGTACGCACCGCATACGGCGCTGAACGCCTCCACACAGGTCGGTATCGTCAACGGAGAAACGGCCCGCGTGCTGGCGGATCTGGGGGCTGCCCGCGCGATCCTCGCGCGTGAATTGTCGCTTGAAGAGATTGCGGCCATCCGGGCCGAGGCGCCGCCGGAAATAGAGTTGGAGGCCTTTGTGCACGGGGCGATGTGCGTGTCCTATTCAGCCCGCTGTCTGCTTTCCGCCTACTTTACCGGCCGCCATGCCGACCAGGGGGACTGTGCGCAGCCTTGCCGGTGGGAATACCGCCTGACCGAGGTCAACCGGCCCGATCAGCCGCTGACGGTACGGCAAACGGAAGAGGGGACCTTTCTTCTCAACGCGCAGGACCTGTGTATGCTGGACCATTTGCCCGCCTTATGTCAGGCCGGTGTGACCGCCTGCAAAATAGAAGGCAGGGCTAAAGCTGCCTACTATGTGGCCTGTATGACGCAGGCTTACCGGATGGCGGCCGACGGATACGCCGCTTCCGGCTTTTCCGCCGGTTACCGCGTGCCGGCGTGGTTGTTGGCTGAGGCGGATAAAGTCAGCCACCGTCCGTACGGCACCGGCTTTTATTTCGGCCCTCCGCAGCAGACGACGGACCACGGCGGGTATATCCGCCGGTATACGGTGGCGGCCGTGGTGGAAGGATATGCCGACGGATGCCTGCTGGCCACCCAGCGCAACCGCTTTTTTGCCGGCTGCACGCTGGATGCGCTGATCCCGGGGCGGCCCCCGCGCTCCATCCCCGTTCCGGCACTGTTCGACGGGGAGGGCAACCCGATCCCGTCGGCACCGCATCCGATGATGCGCCTGCGCATTCCGTGCCCGGAGCCGCTGCCCGTCGGTTCGGTGCTGCGGCTGGCGCTGTAAAGCGAAAGTGCTTGCACTACTTGGCCGCTTTGCGATCCGAACGCGGCAAGGTTTGCGAGGATTACCTGCACCTCGGCGGCGTTTCCTCTCTTCCCGGCCTCTACCAGCAGCAGTTTCCCGGTCGCAATGTCTGTCGCTGTGGGAAATCTGTTTTCCTGCACCATAGCGAGGAAATTCGCGACGGATTGGTCGTACCCGATGTTGTCGATTCGGTCACGCGCTCTCGCTACGTTTCTTTCGTTTGAGGTTACTGCGTACGACATCGCGCCTTCGACAATGCCTTTCGCGACCCCCGGCTTCATCTCATCAGGAACAACGCTGGCTTCCATACCCGTGCGTGCAAACCGCGACACGTTGTTTCCGCGGTTGTCTTTGACCGGGACATGCACATACACGTTGTTCCCTTGCGGATCTTCACCCGGAGCAAACGCTCCGTACTCGTCCACAAGCGGAGTCATAATTTTGCGGATTTCGTTCATCGCATCGACGTCGCCAAACACATTGAATACAGACGATTGTACAAGGTCCTGAGGTTCAAAAGAAAAAATGTTTTCGTTTGTGTATTGACTTTGTTGCCCATCTTGTGCTATACTACTTGTAGAGACACCGTTTTTAGGCAGAAACCTACGAGGCCTGCC
>JAFWVC010000094.1 GCA_017518415.1 Clostridia bacterium | reverse complement strand
GGATCGGAAAAATGATAAGGGAACATATCAACACCTTATTTCTGTAAAAATACTGATTATATATTAGCATCTTTGATTGACATTTTCAACTGAAACTTGTATGATAAGGATGACTTTTGCAAAAAGTGAGGATTTCCGTATGGATCAAAACGATATGGCTCTGCGTCTGGCGGATGCGATGTTTCCGGAACCGCTGCGCACGCCGGAGGAATATGAGACAATATATCCGCCCCGTCCGCTGCCGCCGGGGGCCCGTGTGACCCGCATTGCGCCCAGCCCGACCGGGTATCTGCACCTGGGCACCCTGTTCACGGCCAGCATCAATTATATCACGGCCCACCAGTCCGGCGGCGTGTTCTTCTTCCGTCTGGAAGACACCGACAAAAAGCGCGAAGTGGAAAACGGCGCGGCCGACATCGTAGCCGGGCTGCAATATTACGGGCTGCCCGCCGACGAGGGCTATTTCGGCCCCGACGACGAAAAAGGCGATTACGGCCCGTATCAGCAAAGCAAGCGGGCCTCCATTTACCACGCTTACGTCAAGCAGCTGGTACGGCAGGGATTGGCATACCCCTGCTTCTGCTCGGCCGAAGAACTCGACCGGGTGCGGGCGCAGCAGGAGGCCGCCAGGGAGCGCACCGGTTATTACGGCCGCTACGCCCGCTGCCGGGACCTGACGCCGGAGCAGGCGCTGGAAAAGATCCGTGCCGGCCTGCCCTACGTGGTGCGGCTGCGCTCGCCCGGTGACCCGGAAAAGCGGATCCGCTTTGACGACCTGATCAAGGGCACCATCGAAATGCCGGAAAACGATCAGGACATCGTGCTGCTGAAAAGCGACGGCATCCCCACTTATCACTTCGCCCACGCGATCGACGACCACCTGATGCGCACTACCCACGTCATCCGCGGCGACGAGTGGATCGCCTCGGTGCCGATCCATCTGCAGTTGTTCCGTATTCTCGGCTTCAAAGCGCCGAAGTACGCTCACGTCAGCCCCATCATGAAGGAAGAAAACGGCTGCAAACGCAAGCTTTCCAAACGCAAGGACCCGGAGGCCGCCGTGCATTACTATGCGGAGCAGGGCTATCCGGCCGACAGTGTGATGGAATATCTGCTGACCATCGCCAACAGCGATTTTGAGGAGTGGCGCCGCACCCATCCGGCGGACGACCGGTCAGCCTTCCCCTTCTCGTTGAAAAAGATGAGTTTGTCCGGCGCGCTGTTTGACCTGAACAAGCTCAACGACGTGAGCAAGAACCGGCTGTGCCTGCTCTCTGCCCCGCAGATCACCCGCATGATTCTGGACTGGGCAGAAGAAAACGACCCGCCGTTTTACCGTTGCCTGCACGCCGATGAGGCGTTTGCGGAAAAGCTGTTCGCCATCGACCGCGGCGGCCCCAAACCCCGCAAGGACCTGGCCCGGCTGGCCGACGCCCCCGCCTACGCCGCCTATTTTTACGACGAACTGTTCGACGGCCGGTACGATTGGCCGGAAAACGTGAAAGCGGAGGATATTGCCGCTATTCTGCGCACCTATCTGCCGCTGTATGACCCGGCGCTGGACCGTCAACAATGGTTTGACGGCCTGAAAGCGCTGGCGCCCTCGCTCGGCTTCTGCCCCGAAGTAAAGGAATACAAAAAGGATCCGCAAGCCTGGCGCGGCCACGTGGGCGACATCAGCACGGTGCTGCGCGTCGCCGTGACCGGCCGCCGCAACACGCCGGACCTGCACAGCATCCTGCAACTGCTGGGAAAAGAAAAAGTAACCGCCCGTCTGCAGCGTGCATTGGACAAAGGAGTTTGACTTATGGACGAAAAAACTCAGGACGTTTCGGCGATCGCCGGTAATTTTATCCACGACATCATCGAGGAGGAACTGGCCCCCGGCGGCCGGTGTGAAGGCTGCCGCATTCACACCCGCTTTCCGCCGGAGCCGAACGGATACCTGCACATCGGCCACGCGAAGGCCATCTGCATTGATTTCGGCACCGCGCAGAAGTACGGCGGCATCTGCAACCTGCGTATGGACGACACCAACCCCTCCAAGGAGGACGTGGAATACGTCGACGCCATCCGTGAGGACATCCATTGGCTCGGATACGATTGGGACGACCGCTTTTATTATGCGTCGGATTATTTTGAAACGATCTATCAGATTGCCGAAAAACTGATACGTGAGGGGCTGGCCTACGTCTGCCAGCTCAACGCGGACCAGATGCGGGAATACCGCGGCGACCTGACGCACCCCGCCGTCAGCCCCTACCACGACCGCCCCGTGCAGGAAAGCCTGGACCTCTTCCGGCGCATGCGGGCCGGCGAGTTTGAAACCGGCGCGATGACTCTGCGCGCAAAGATCGACCTGGCCAGCGGCAACTTTAACATGCGCGACCCGGTGCTGTACCGCATCAACCACGCCGCCCATCACCGGCAGGGCAGCAAATGGTGCATCTACCCGATGTACGATTTTGCCCACCCGTTGGAGGATGCGATTGAAGGCGTGACGCACTCGCTGTGCTCGCTTGAGTTTGAGGACCACCGCCCACTTTACAACTGGGTGGTGGAACACTCCGGCCTGCCGGCGAAGCCCCGGCAGATCGAGTTCGCGCGGCTGAACATCAACTATACCGTCATGTCCAAGCGCAAACTGCGCCGTTTGGTGGAGGAGCGGTACGTCAGCGGTTGGGACGACCCCCGTATGCCCACACTGCGCGGCCTGCGCCGCCGGGGCTACACTCCCGCCTCCATCCGCGATTTCATTGAGCGCGTAGGCGTGGCAAAAAACGCCAGCACTGCCGAGGTGGCACTGCTGGAGCATTGCCTGCGGGAGGACCTGAACGAGAACGCCGCCCGCGCCATGGCGGTGCTGCGCCCCCTGCCGCTGACCATCGTCAACTATCCGGAAGGGCAGCAGGAATCCCTGACGGTGGAGAATCACCCATCCCACCCGGAAAGGGGCACCCGCGAGGTGACCTTTTCCCGCCGCCTGTATATCGAGCAGGACGACTTTATGGAGGAGCCCGTCAAGGGGTACTTCCGTTTATTCCCGGGCAATGAGGTGCGGCTGAAATCCGCCTATGTGGTGCGGTGCATCGGCTGCCGCAAGGATGAAAACGGCCGCGTGACCGAGGTGCTGGCGGAATACGACCCGCTGACCCGCGGCGGCAACACGCCGGACGGGCGCAAGGTCAAGGGCACCATCCACTGGGTGGACGCCGCCACGGCCGTCGACGCACAGGTGCGGCTGTACGCCTCCCTGTTTACCGACGCCGACCCGGAGGCGGACGACCGGGATTATATCGCCTGCCTGAATCCGGACAGCCTGGAAACGCTTGACGGTTGCAAGTGCGAAGCCTCGCTGGCGGCGGCGCAGGCGCCGGCCCCGTACCAGTTCCTGCGGCTGGGCTATTTTTGCGTGGATAACGTGGACAGCCGGCCGGGGCACCTGGTGTTCAACCGCTCCGTTTCCCTGAAAGACAGTTTCCGCAAATAAGACAAAGCCGGGCAGCCGCCCGGCTTTTCCTTTTGGCGGAAGAATCAGAGGCGGTCCGAAAGGATCCGTTCTCAGCAGATCGATTTTGATTTCGGAAACGACAAGTTAAGATTTTGACAAGCAAAGGCGGGGATCACTCCCCGCCTCTGCTTGTCATTTGATCTTTGACTTCTGCCGACTGACTTTTTCTGCTGACAGTCAGTCTTTTTTGCCTTTTGTTACCAGTTAGGACCTACCAGCTGGTACGGCGTGGTATCGGTGATGGAATAATAATGCCGGATGATCTGGTCATAGGTCCAGCCTTCCTCATTGGCATAGCCGATCGCGCCGAACTGGCTCATGCCGACGCCGTGCCCCCACCCCTTGGTGTGCAGCACCAGCTCATCGGTTTCAGCGTTATAGTCGGCGGTGATGGCGTGCGAGCGCAGCCCTAAAATGTCCTTGATCTTTTTGCCGGTGATATATACCTTTTTAGAACCGTCCTGATAGTAGTAATTGCTCTTGTACATATACTCGCCGGCTACGCCGTCCGTTTCCACGGCGTACAGCGGGCCTTTTTCGGCGTTCTCATCCCACCGGAGCTCGTACACACCGGCCATGCCCGCTTTGTCATCCAGCCAATCCTGCAATTGCTGCCGGAAGGCGGTCAGCGTGGTCTTATAGGTGCCGTCATAAACGTAAGACGGTGAATAGCGGCGGATATAGTCCTGCGTATCATAGGGGCTTTCCACGCTTTGCAGATACGGCAGATTGATCACGTACACCTTGTGGTTGGAGGCGCTGGCCCCGGCCGAACTGGAATAATACGAGGTGATGCACAGCAGATCCGGGCACAGGGGCTGGTTGGTATACACGACCTTGCAGCCCAGCACCTCTCCGACGGCGTGATAGATTTTCTGGTCGTTCCTCGCTTCCAGCGAGTTGCCTGTCAGATCCAGCCGCGGCACGTTGATCGGATACGGCTGATTATAGGTGGCGCAGTAGGCCATGGCGTAACTGTACGAGGCCACCGCCTGCGCCTTCTGCGCCTCGGTGCTCTTGGCCATGGTATTGGCCTGGCCGAGCTCACCCTTGACGATATAGGTCAGGCACAGCTGCAGTTCCTCCGGCGTCGTCGGGCTGATCACTTCCCCGGTGCGGTAATTCTTGACCGAGAAATACTTGCGGATCAGATCCATCTCCTTGATAGAGATAGTCGGCAGTTCCTCAGGCGGAATGCCGGGTTGTGTCGGCTGCGTCGGCGGATCCGTGGGCGGATCCGTGGGCGGATCCGTAGGCGGATCCGTGGGCGGATCCGTAGGCGGATCCGTGGGCGGATTTGTCGGCGGATCCGTAGGCGGATCCGTAGGCGGGTCCGTGGGCGGGTCCGTAGGCGGATTCGTGGGCGGATTTGTCGGCGGATCCGTAGGCGGATTTGTCGGCGGATCCGTGGGCGGATCCGTGGGCGGCTGCGTCGGCGGATCCGTGGGCGGATCCGTGGGCGGGTCCGTGGGCGGATC
>JAFWVC010000093.1 GCA_017518415.1 Clostridia bacterium | reverse complement strand
TCGCAGCTTATAAATATGCAGTCAACTTTCAAAAATGACAATACTGTAATTTCTTTTTATGCAAAAAGGCTGGATTTAAAAAGCAAAATATTGTAGAATGAAAAAGAAATCAAACAACGGGGAGCGGTTCTATGAAAAGGCTTTCGCTCTTTCTTCTCTGCGCGGTGCTGCTGTGCGCCGGGCTGTGCGGGTGCGAGGCCGCGCCCGCTGCCTCGGGTGACGCCCGCCCCGTGGAGGCGCTGCCGCCCGCCGATGCGCAAACGGTTACCTGGGCGCTTTCCTTTCCGGCCGGCCTGACGGTGACCTCCTACCAAATGCCGGAACTGGTCTCGCCCGAAGCGTTCGCTTGGGGGGAGTACATTCCATGGGTGTCCTGGTGCAACGGCCCCCGCGCCCCCAGCGAACGCCACGATGCTTTTTTAGGCGGGCAGGCCGCTGACTTGGCGCAGGGAGAACAACTGTACGCTGCCTTGAATAACCGTTATAAAACCGTTTACACGCCGTTGAGCGGGACCTATGCGGGCTGCGACCTTTCCCTGCCGGAATATGCCGATTTGAAGCAACGGCTGTTTGAAAGCCGCGTGATTTTCTGCTCGCCGGACCTGAGCCGGGTGGTTTCCTTCGGGGGCCGCTACCTGCGCGCTTCGGAGGAAACGGCAGATTTGCGCAGCGCCGTTTGGAAAAAGGAATGTAATATATATCAAAACGGGCAATTGACCTTTTCCTATCAATCCCCCGACGAGGAGCAAGGTAGTTTCGGCGACGGGTGGAATACCATAGACGCCTGGTTGGACTGGCCGGTACAGTATGCCTGCCACTTTTTGCAATGGCGCACCGACGAATACCTCATCGACCGGGACACCGATCAGGAGACGCGGCAAAACGTCTTTTCTGTCTACGCACTGAAAGAAAACCGGATGCTGTACCGGTTTACCGAGCCCTTCGACGCCGCGGAAATTGACGGATACTCGGTAACCTTTGACGGCGGCGTAAAAGGTTTTGACGGCAGATACGTGCTGATCGCTTTCGACGGGATCAAGCGCACGGAAAACGAAACCGATATTGCTTATTTCCAAACGCTGTACGCGTTGGATCTGCAAACCGGCGAGTGGCGGCACCTGGAAGACTTTGCGTTTACTCCCGCCCTCTCGCCGGATGGCGCTTATCTGGCGTACAGCGACAACAACTATGACGGCTCGCTGTCCGCACAGCCCCGCGGATTTTATGTCAAAAACCTCACCACCGGCGAAACGGCCTTCTTTGACGGCGCCGGCGCCGGCTATCACGACAGTTGGGCCGTCAACGGCTTTGTGCATGCTCCCACCCTGCGGAAAACCATCAGGTAAACCACACATAGTATCGTACAACACATTTAACGTAGGAGGCCGTGTCATGAAAAGACTTTCGCTCTTTCTTCTCTGCGCGGTGCTGCTGTGCGCCGGGCTGTGCGGGTGCGGGAGCGCACCCGCTGCCTCGGGTGACGATACGACGCCCACCACGACCTCTGCCACCGCGCAGGAGGAAGCGCATCTTCCCGGCTTTGACGCCGATACCGTCCTGCTGACGATCGACTTTCCCGACGACTTTCCGATGGAACTGTACACCGAAAAGGCCCTAACGGTGCCGCAGGACTTTGCCTGGGGGCAGTATGTTCCCTTTGTCCAATGCCACGGAACAAACTATTATAATTCATCACCTCTCTATTATGAAGGTGCCTTCCTGACAAGCAACTGTACCTCGTTGGAAGACGCCTGCCTGCTGTACGACAAGCTGAACGACCGCTACCTGACAGAGACGCAGGTGATCGACCGGCCGTTCGGCGCTATCCAAAGCCTGACACAGTTTTCGGCTACCACCCTGCTGGGGCGGCCGATGCTGGCGGATATGCTGTTCCGCAGCCATGTCGTGGCTTTGTCGCCGGATTTGCGGCATGTGGGAACTGCCTCCTTTGTATTTCAGGGCGACGCCCAAACCGCGGATTTAGCCGTTGCCGGCGTGTGGCAAAACCAATATGACATATATACGGACGGCGTTTTGACGCACAGCGAATCGGAGCCTAATGAACAAAGCGACCTTTTTGTCAATCTTTTTTGTCACAATTATTATGAAACGTATTTTTTAATACACCCCACCTTCACGGCAGACGATATTCCCGCCTCCCTGAAACAAGCGGACCATAACAGTATTCTGACAACCTCCGACGAGCAAACGGCCGTGTATGCGTATGCCGACAAATACGGCATCTATACCGTGACGGGCATGAAAATGCTGTACGAGATCACCACAGCAAGGGAAATCAGCGCCAAGCAAGGCCGCGAGGTACGCATCGTGCAGGTTGTACAGGGCCGTTACCTGCTGCTGTGGGTTTCCGTCGGCACAAACGAACCCTTCATATACTATGACAGCGTTTATTTGTACGACCTGCAAACCGGCACCATGACGCTGCTGGAAAAGTATGCCTATCAGCCCTCTCTGTCGCCAGACGGAAAATATCTGGCGTATACTGCGCCATTCGGCGAGGATACAGGCATACAAAACGGGGAAGCAATCACGATGGCAAGGGGCTACTATATTAAAAATCTGGAAAACGGCACCACCACCTTCTTTACTGATGACAAGCAAGGCCTTCCCTGCGGCTGGGTGGATGAGCAGATTTTGTTGCAAACCATCGGATAAAGGCAAACTGTTATGCTTATGTTAATATTATATTATAAAAATACTTTTCGCACAGGGACACAATATATTTAACGTAGGAGGCTATTTTATGAAAAAACTTTTTCTCTTTCTTCTCTGCGCGGTGCTGCTGTGCGCCGGGCTGTGCGGGTGTAAGCCTGCCGCCAACCCTGCTTCGGATTTTGAATATCGTGTATCGGATAGCTATGGGGACGCCGGGGGCGTTCTCATCCAAAAGTACGTTGGTACCGCTACCACGGTGGTTATCCCGGAGAAAATAGAAGGGAAACCGGTATTTAACATTGATATCATGGCCTTTGCTAACACGAATATTGAAAAGGTTGTCATACCGGATACGGTCATAAATATTGCGGACATGGCCTTTAAAAATTGCCCTGCGCTCAAGGAGGTCGTCTTCGGCAGCGGTTTACAAATCATATGTAGACAAGCTTTCATGAATTGCCCCTCTTTGCAAGAGGCCATACTGCCCTCTTCTTTGCGAACGTTAAACTACGAAGCTTTTTCGCTGTGCACGTCGCTGAAAAAAGTCCGGTTACCCAAAAGTCTTACTCTTTTGGGAAGCGCGGCCTTTTTGCTATGCCCGGTGGAAGAGTTGATTTTAGAAGACGGCATCACTATGTTCGGCAGTTCTTATGCTTTTTCGGGTTCCAAGTTCAAAACGCTGACAATCCCGGCCAGCGTGCAGACAATCGGTTCCGAGTCGTTTATAGTATATGCCGGCGAGTTGGAACAGGTATTTTTTGAAGGGGACGCCCCGCTGTCCGTTGGGAAAGAACCGTTCGGTACCAAGGCTGTCGTGATTTATTACAAAGCAGGCACCAACGGTTGGGAAGACACACCGCTGAGAGACCAATATACCCTGATCGCACAGTAAGGGGCGACCATCATAAAAATATACCGGCCGGGGATCCCGGCCGGTATATTTTTTGTGAGAGGATTGCGGTTTTTGCCTGCGTGTGGCAGAGAGCGTACATATCCCGCCGGCGGCGAAGGCGTCACCACCACTCCGCCAGATCGGCTTCGTCCTGCGTCCCTTCGCCTTTGCTTTCCTCTTTCAGATATTCCAGATACATGTCATATTCTATCATATCGTCGAAGAAATCACACTTCCCGTCGCCGTTCCAGTCGATCGGATCGAACAAGCCCATGCCGAACCCTCCTTGCCGGAAAGATATCCGCACACAGTATACCACAAGAGGCAAAGGAAATCAAGTTTGTCACGTAACCACACAAGCGAGCGACGCTCGCCTGCCGGTTTTTTGTGCCGTCGCCGCGGCTTTTCATGTAAACGGCGCGTGTGTTTCAATGGTATCCGCATACCGTAAAAATCGTCGTCCGGTATCAAAGACATCCCGCCCGGTGTTCCGGTCCCTTTTGTAAAGCGAATACCCGATATGCCGCCTGAACGTCACGAATCACGCCGGATTGAACTTCTCCCCGGGTTGTTTGCAGCGCGGACATCTCCAGTCATCGGGCAGATCTTCAAATGCGATGCCGTCGTGCTCGGCAGGATCGTACACGTATCCGCAGATCGAGCAGACGTATTTGCCGCTGGCCTTCGTCCCGGAGAAATCCGCCCCGGCAAAGACGGTGGGAACGGGATGATCCAGATCCATCACACGCTTTGCTTCCAGGTTTTCATAGCCCTGCGGCGTGTGCGTTCCGCAATAGACCGTCGGATTGTCTCGCACGAAGGCGCGAACGCGGTCCAGCGTTTCACGCGCGGCGGGAAGATCGTCGAATACTACCGAGAGCTTGTTCTGGTACAACGCCTCGTCAACGTAGGTGATATCGCCGTGCAGCATATAGAACAGCCCTTCCGCTTCGACGATGACAAGGCTGTTGCCGTTTGTGTGTCCCTTAGCCTTAATGAAATAAATGCCTTCGGCAATCTTCTGGCTCTCGGGAAAGTTGTGATACGCGCCGTCGGTGAACGAGACCGGAACGATATGATCGAGTCCCTGCAGTTCGACTGCGGAGACCTCGTCCGCGTTCACGTAGATCCTCGCGTTCGGGAAGGAACGAAGTTCGCCGGAATGGTCGCCGTGCTTGTGCGTCAAGAGGATCTTCGTGACCTGCTCCGGCTTGTATCCCAGCGCGGCAAACGCCTCCATATAGCTGCAAATGTCCTTGCCGGTATAAAGGACGCTGTTCTCGTCAGGCGCCTCCTCCGGCGTGCCCGCCGGCAGTCCGGTATCTACAAGGATCACCTCGTTCCCGGTATCGATCAGGTAGTTCTGCAGGCTTCCGCGATATCTCACCTGCGGATTGAACTTTTCCGGTCCCTCCTCCCCGCCGAATACAAAGGGCTGCGTATAAAATCCGTCTTTTCTGAATTTGACCGCTTTTATGATCATATCTGCCTCTCCTTTTTTCTGTCCTGTATTATCGTACGATTTCGGCGATCCTTTCGGCAAATTCGATCGCGTGCTTCAGATCCTCTTCGTCGGGTCTTCCTTTATGGATCCCCTTGAATTCGCCCTTGCAGTGAAACTCACGGGGATCCATCGGAATGCCGACCTTGTCTGCTTCCGCCTTAACCTTTTTGTATGTGGAGTTCAGCATGGCCGCCGAACCGAAGTTGACGATCTTTCCGATTTTTTCTTTGTCCAGCGATCTTACAAAAGCCCTGACCTCCGGATCGATGCTGAAAGCGTAATAAGAGTTGCCGAGGAAAAGAATATCCACCCGTTCCGCGACCGGTTCGCCGATCGGCAGAGCAGGTACGCCGACCGCTCCGGCGATAGCATCCGCCAGGCGCTTGGTGTTGCCGGTTTTTGTGTAGTATCTGACTGCGATTTTCATTTATGCCGTCTCCTTATTTCGTTCTTTTGTTCGGTCGGTCTTTTCGCCGCCGCTGCGCCTGCATACCGCAAGCAGGAACGTCGCAATCAGCAGGATATAACAAACCGTCTTGGGCAGCATCAGCATTCCGAGCATCGGAACGGAGCCCGCACCGACCGTTACCGGGATATAGAAAGCAAACGACAACAGAATATATACCCACACCGGCTTAAAGCGGCGGCTTTCGTTCCTGCTCTTGAAATACAGGACGCAGATCACCGCGCCCAGCGCGACGAACGGAACGTTGCGGATGATGCCCCACGTCATATCGGAGCTGTTTTTGAGCCAGCCGTTCTGCGGAAAAACGCACAGGGCGATCCGAAGCGCGGCCAGTGCCCACACCGCGGCAGTCACGCCCTTTTTCTCCGTCCCGCGGAAATACGCAAGCCGGACGTAGTAAAGCAGGACGTAAAAGAGCGTCATCGTCACGGACGTGACCAGTTTTCCAATCCCCAGCGCCGCCGTAAAATCTGCGCCGATAAAATAGTTCAGCACACGCGGCACGAGATGGAAAGCGTCGCCGCATCCGAGGATCAACGCGGCAAAGCCCATCAGCCGCCCTGAGCGGTCTTTTGCCCTGGCGAGAATCACGACCCCGCTGACGATGGCAAAGAGAAGGTACAGAACGTCGAAAATCGATTCACCGTATTTCATCGGAGTGCCAACCCGTCTTTGAACGCATTCCCGACTCTTCCGCCAACCTTGTAATAGCCGTGCGTATACGGATCAAAAGCGATCGCCTCAAGAGAATCGACGTCCACCCTGCCGTCCCTGAGGTTCGCTTCCTCAACCGACGTGCGCCGTACTTTTCCGATCACGCCGAGGCCCGTCGCATCGTTCTGGTATTCCACAAACTCGCACTCAAGGGCAATCGGCAGTTCGTTGATAATCGGAGCGTCGACAAGTTCGGATTTTTCATAAGTCAATCCGGATTTTTTGAATTTGTCCGGCTCCTTTTCGCCGTGTACGCAGCCGAACCAGTCGGCCTCGACGACGTGTTTCGCATCGGCGATATGGACGACAAAACCTTTGCGCGCTTTGATGTTCTGCACGGTGGTGTGCGTTTCGGTGAGATTGAGCGCGACCATATCGCGCTCAATCATAGTTCCCCACGCGGCGTTCATCACGTCGACGCTTCCGTCCTCGTTGAAGGTGGAAATGAGAAGGACGGGCATCGGGAAAATGGCTTCCGTTGTTTTGATCTGTTTTTTCATGGTTACTCTCCCTTTATATCGTAATGTATTTTGAACGGACCGTCACAACGCCGCTTCAACGGCTTTTCTGACCTCTTTCATATCGACGGTCGGCTCGAAGCGGGCAACGACCTTGCCTTCGCGGTCGATGAGGAACTTGGTAAAGTTCCAGCCGATATACGTCTTGTCGCCGAACTTCTTATTGTTCATTTTTGCGAACTTGTTCAGCGCCGCGTTTTTGAGCCCTTTGCCAAAGCCCTCGAACGGCTTTTCCGCCGCAAGGAACGCAAACAGCGGATCGGCGGTCTCGCCGTTGACGTCGATCTTTGCAAACTGCGGGAACTCCGTTCCGAATTTCAAAGTGCAGAACTCATGGATCTCGTCATTGCTGCCGGGCGCTTGCCCCGCAAACTGATTGGACGGGAAATCCAGGATCTCAAAGCCTTTGTCCCGCAGGTCCCTGTACATTGCTTCCAGCGGATCGTAATGCGGCGTAAAACCGCACCCGGTCGCCGTGTTGACGATGAGCAGCACCTTCCCCCGGTATTCCGAAAGGCTGACCTCGCTTCCTTTTCTGTCTTTTACCGTAAAATCGTAGACCGTTTTCATTTTCATTCACCCTCCGTTATATTTTTTTCTTCATGGAGCAACTTGTATAAGATCCTGTAAAGATCGGCCGCTTCGTCCGGCGTCAGATGCAGCTCCTTTGCCATACATGCCGGCACGCCGAGCGCCTTATCCCGTAACTCCCTGCCCGCCTGTGTCAGCGTAATGACTATGTTTCGCTCGTCGCCGTTATCCTTTGTTTTTTCGATATATCCCTTGTCCTGCAATTTTTTGAGCAACGGAGTTACCGTGTTCGATTTAAGATAAAGCGCTTCACAAAGGAGTTTTTCGTTCGCCTGTCCCTGCTCCCACAACACCATCATCACAATATACTGCGTGTAGGTAAGATCGAGCCCGTCGAGAAAAGGCTTATATTTCCGTGTTATCATATTCGATACGGCATAAAGCGGGAAGCAAAGCTGATTTTTCAGGTGAAGGGCCTCGTATCCGTCGTTCATTCTGTCATCACCTCTCTATAATTATATCGCATGCGATATAATTTGTCAAGCGTTTTTTCGTTTTTTATATAAAAACGCCCCCGCTTTTACAAGTGGGGGCAGATTGTTTCCGGACCGTTCGGAGCCGTTGCCGACGCAGACGGGGGCGCCGTCGGCAGCGCCCCGTCTCCCGCCGGGGCGAAAAACGCAACCGTCGCCGTTTTTCCGGCCGGTATCGCCCGCGTTGCAAAGATTACGGCGCGAACTCCGGCGCAAACTCACCGGGCCCGTTTCTTCCCGCCGTCCGTCCGGTTACGGCTTTCACAGTCGTTTTTCTTTCATTCATATTTCAACGTGACAGTAACGTCACCGTTGGAAAGCAGATCGGTCATTTCCGCTTTTGACAGATCAATATGTCCCAGCCGCGTGTAACTCCACGAATTGGAGCCGTAAAAAATAACGATCTGATTGCCGGAGTACAGCACGACGTCGCCGTAAACGGCGGTCGTCTGTTTATCGTCTCGCGGAAGATTTGCGCCGAGAGGACCCACCTGCTCAAATCCCCCGTACATAGACATCCGGACGGCCAGCCCGTTCGCCGCCAGCTCCTTCAACGCCTCGACGGAATCGTTATCCTGCCACGTTACCGGAAGTTCCTTTTTATCAATATAGATTTTCATTGTTTTTGTCACAGGCGTTCCCTCCGAATGATCCGGATTTACGGTTTCGCCGGGCCTCGTTCCCGGGTCGGCCGGCGGCGCTTCGGTCACGGTTTCACCGCCCGTTCCGGGCGCGGTTTGCACCGGATCGCCTGCCGTCTCCGCACAGGAAGACGGTGTGCCTGTTCCGCATCCGGCAAGGGCGATCACCATACATGCTGCGAGCGCCGTAACAATCCGTTTATGCCATCCTTTTACCGAACTCATAAGCTTCCTCCAGTGCCGTTCCTTTGCCCGCCGCTTCCGCGGGATCGTTGATGCCGCCGCAGAAGAGCGAGCCGGCGAGTTCCGCCCGTGCAAAACAGTCGACCCATCCCTGCAATCCGCTTAACGCCTTCTCCGGGGTGGTTTCTTCGTCTTCGGCCGCCGTGGAAAGCATATACACTTTTCTGAACCTGTAATCGGACGGATACAAAGGATTCAGCCGGTCAAGCAGCGTTTTCATCTGTCCCGCCATTTCATAGTAATAGATCGGCGTGACGAAAACAAGCGTTTCGGCGTTTTTGACCTTTTCCGCAATCTCGACAGCGTCGTCTTTGATCACGCATTTCTGCGTCTTCTGGCAGGAAAGGCAGCCGATGCAGAAGCCGATTTTTTTGCCTTTCAGGCTGATTTGCTCCACTTCGTGTCCCGCCTCTCTTGCTCCGCAGATCAAACGCTCGGCGAGGATGTCGGAATTGCTCCCGGCCCGCAGGCTGGTGGTGATTACTAATACCTTGCTCATTTCAGATGCTCCTTCATAAAGCGGCCAATTTGATCCAACGGAACGGCGTTCTTGTCTCCGCCGCCGTAAAAATCCGTGTGGACGGCGTCGGGGATGATCATCCGTTCCCTGTTCGCGGTATCCTCATGTTCTTAACGGGCCCGGGCAGAGACATCGCAAACTGTTCTCCTCACAAGTTTACGGTATCATCATAACATTAACCTATCCTTTTTTCAAGTGGAGCGCCCCGGCGTTTCTTTGATATTCTTGATAGAATAAGAGTTTGCCCTGTATTATGGGGCAAACCCGGAAAAACACTATAAACGCAAAACACAAAAGCACCGCTTCGATTTTTCAAAGCGGTGCTTTTGTAATCGGTATCAGATGAGTACCTTCACGGCAAAGCCGCCGTTGAAGAAGCAGATGTTCGCCTGAATACCGTTTGGTGGAGGCGAGGGGAGTCGAACCCCTGTCCGAAAACGGCGCGTCAGAGCTTTCTTCGAGTACAGCCGGTCGCTGAAGATTCCCCTCACCGGTCGCCGACAGGCAAACTTCCGGTTACGGTAACCGCCCCGTCATGCCGCAGGCAGCGGTACGCCCGCGTTCACGTTCACTGCTTGTCGACGCCTTGCACCCGCCCGCAGTCCTGCGGGGAAGACGGCAGCCTTAATTAGGCCGCAACAGCAACAGTATTGTTGTCGTTTATTTTGAAGATTGCGGATTTTATAGCGGTCCCGCACCGCTACTCGCTTACTCGGATCTGCCATCCCCGTCGAAACCTTTACGCCCCCGTGTGGATGTTGTTATAGTGTACATCAAAAACCGTCCGCTGTCAACCGAAAAATGGCGGGCGCCCGCCCTCACGGAACGAGCACCTGCCGGGCCGCCTGCCGCAGCTGCTCCGCCGCCGACGCCGGCGACAGAATGCGGGCCCGCCCGCCGAAACTGATGATCCATGCCAGGAACACCGGCGTCACGGCCAGCGTCACGTGCACACGGAAGGTGCCGTCGCCGTTGTCCCGCAGCGTTACGTCGGCGCCGAAGCGGTCGATGACCACGCCGGCGAGCGAGCTGTCGAACTGCAGCGTCACCGGCTCGGCCGCGCCGCCGAACATACCGAAGTGCTGCGCGGCGTAACTGGCCACGTCGAAGCGTTCCATCTGCTTTTTTCCTTCCCGGGGCGCTTCGAGCCCGGTGATCTGCATCATCTTATCCACGCGGTAATGCCGCAGCCCGCCCTGTGCCTCGTCGTAGGCGATCAGGTAATAATTCTCATTGTCCCACAGCAGCGCCCACGGGCTGGTGACGTACCGCTGCCCGCCGTGCCGCAGCTTTTTTTCGCCGGCCGGCGTCCAGTCAAAATACTGGAAGCTGATCTGCCGGTCCTGCGCGATGGCGGCGTGCAGCTGATCGACGTTATAATAAATGCTCTCATTCATGCTCTTGATCCGGTTGGAGACGAACACCTGCTTTTGCAGCTGCATCGCCTCGTTGCGGCTGCAAAGGCTTTCCAGCTTGCGGATCAGCTGCATGCTCTTTTTTTCGGTGATAAAACGGGAAGACTGCACCGCATCTGTCAGCAGGCGCAGTTCCGGCACCTCGAACAACCGGCCGGCCACGTAATACCCGCCCTTCGGTCCCGGCTGCCGCTCGATATCCATGCCGGCCTGCTGCAGCGCCTCGATATCGTCGTACAGGCTCTTGCGCTCCGCCGGGATGCCGGCCCCTTCGAGCCGGCGCAGCAGCTGCGGCACCGACAGCGGATGCTCCGCGTCGGTCTCTTCCGAAAGGATCTTTTGCAGCAGCAGTAATTTTTCCTTTTGCCGGGTGCGTTTCATGTCCGACCCCTCCTGTGCAAACTCAACAGACAAACGGCCGCCAGCACCAGCCCCATGCCGGCCACAGCGGCCGGCGTCGGCCATTCAGCAAAAAACATCAGCCCGAGCAGCGTCGCCACCACCGGCTCGATCGAGGCGATCACCGAAGCCGCGGAGTTTTCCACCCCGTGCAGCCCGTAGGTATACAGCAGATAGGGCAGCACCGTCGTCAACACGGCGTACAACAGCCAGAAACCGACCGCGGCCGCGCCGTCGGTCCGCAGCGTCTGTGCGACCGGGCCGAAATCCGTCAACGGAATCCCGCCCAGCGCGGCGAAAAGGAAGGTATACACCGTGATCGTCACCGCCGTATATCCCCGGTTGATGGCAAAACGGGAAAAGATGCTGTACAGCGCGTACCCGAACCCGGCGCCGAGGCCCAGCAGCAGCCCGGCAACGGACCAGTCGGTCTGGCCGCCCGCCACGCCGCTGACCAGCACACAGCCGCCCACCGCCAGCGCGCAGGCGCCCGCCTTGCGCCAGGACAGTTTTTCGCGGAACAGCAGGGCGGACAGCAGCATCACGAACACGGGGGCGGTATACAGCAGCACCGCCGCCGCCGACAGTGACATATATTCCATCGCGCGGAAGTAACAAAAATTGAAAAACAGCACGCTGCACAGCCCGGTGCCGGCAAAGCACCACAGGTCCCGCAGCCGGATCCGCAGCAGCTGCGGCCGGATCAGCGCCGTACCCGCCAGCGTCAGCACGGCGGTGATGATGCTGCGGATCTCGACGATCTGCATGGCGGACAGGCCCGCCGCGTTCAGATGCCGGACAAACACGCCCATGTTGCCCCACAGGCAGCCGGATGCCAGCACGCAAAGCACCGCCAGCGCCTGTTTACTTTTCTGTTTCATCGTTTTTCTCCTGCCCTTCCCACCGGATGCATTGCCACGCCTGCACCAGCCGCGGCAGCGACCAGGCGGCGTTGGCCGGGCTGGTCGACGGCAGCACGGTATACGGCAGACCGACTGCCTGCGCCAGATACTGCCGGTACAGCCGCCCCGCCGTCGCGCCGTTGCAGTACACCGCCCGGACAGGGCAGCGGACCGTCAACGCCGGCACGTCGTTGACCTGCACGCGGCGGATGGCCGCATCGGCCGAACCTTCGATTTCGCAGCCGGCCGCCACGTCCCACAGCGCGATCCGGCACCCGGCCAACAAAGCCTTTTTTTCCGGAATCGTCCCCGGCACCGGCCGGCCGTACACCTGCGCAAGCACCTGCCAGAAACGGTTGCGGGCATGCCCGTAATAAAACCCTTCCTGCCGGGACCGGACCGAAGGGAAACTGCCGAGGATCAGGATGCGGGCCTGCGGGCCGGCCACCGGTTCAAAGGGGTGCTGACAATACATAATATAACTCCTTTATCAGTCCGTTTGAACGGACTGATCCTTTCCCTTCAAAAGCAAGCCCGGCTGTGCCGGGCTGTGGGATCAAGCCGTCGTCCGCTGACGGGCAGCGTCATAGGTATATTCTTTCAGGTCTGTTGCAGGTGTTCCCTCCGCCGAAATCACCTGCTCCCCGAAGGCGATCTGCGTGCGGCTGCGGGCTTCCAGCAAGTAGGTGCGGGTCACCGTCTCCCCGTTTTCTTCCAGCAGGAGCGTATATATGCGCTGCGAAACGGTGCCGGCGGGAATCTTCGCCACCTTGCCGGTGGTGACCTGCGTCGCATCCCAGTTGCCGAACTGTATGCAGACGGCCCCGTCCAGGATGCAAACGTCGATAAAATCGCCGTCCTGCGCCGTCCACGTGCCGGCGTACCCGTCGTACAGATCAGCCCCGGGCAGCATCGGTGAGGCCGTCGGCCTGACCGTCTCTCCGTCGGCGTTATATACGCCGGGCAGCGGCGTATCATCACTGCCGGAGCAGCCCGCCGCGGCAATGACGAACAAAGCCGCCAAAAGAACCGCCGTCCACTTCTTCATAGCATCTCTTCCTTCCAGGTCCCGGCCCGGGGCCGGGCGCATCGGTCTTTTCAAATTATATAAAAAACTTCCTTTTTCGTCAAGGGCAGGCGGGCTTTTTTGCGCGGCGCGCCGTTCAATACAGATACAGGCAGCATTTGAGCATGCCGTTGTACAGTTTGCGGCGCTTGAAGGCCGGCCGGCCGAACAATTCCTCAAACCGCTCGTGCGGACTGATGATGCCGTACCGCCACCCCGCGTCCGGCACGAAGACCTTCCCCATCAGGCGGATGATCTGCTCCGCCTCGGTCAGATCGAGCAGCCGCTCGCCGTACGGCGGGTTGCACAGCACCACGCCGTCTTCCCCTTCCGGTTTGAAATCCTTCAGGTCCCGCAGCTGCACCTGCATGATGTCGCCGACGCCGGCTTTATCTGCGTTGGCGCGGGTCAGGTCCAGCGCGGCCGGGTCGGTATCGCCGCCCAAACCGAGGAAGGCCTGTTCCGGCCGCTCCTGCTGCCGGGCCGCCTGCCGCTCCTGCTGCCAGACGTCCCGCGGCACACAGCCCCATTCCATCGCCGCAAACCGGCGGCGGATGCCCGGCGCGATCCTTCGGGCGGCCAGCGCCGCTTCAATCAGCAGCGTGCCGGAGCCGCAGCACGGGTCGGCCACCCGGGCGGCCAGCCGGGCGCGGGTGACGTCCACCATAGCGGCGGCCAGCGTCTCCTTGATCGGTGCGCCGAGCGCCTGCGCCCGGTAGCCGCGCTTGTGCAGGCCCACGCCGGATGTGTCCAGCGCCACCGTCACCTCGTCGTGATGGATCGAGAAGCGGATCTGCAGACAGGCGCCGCTTTCGGTAAACCACGGGATTTTGTACACGCTTTTCAGCCGTTCGACCACTGCTTTTTTCAGGATGGACTGGCAATCCGGCACGCTGTGCAGCGCCGAATCCAGCGACCAACCCTTGACCGGGAACCGGTCCTCCCTGCCGATCCACGCCTCCCACGGCAGGGCGCGGGTGCGCTCGAACAGCTGGTCAAAGGTCACGGCGCGGAACTGCCCCATCACCACCAGAATACGCTCCGCCGTGCGGGCGCGGATGTTGGCCCGGGCCAGCAGCGCCGCGTCCCCTTCGAACAGCACGCGGCCGGTCTGCGGCTGCACCTGCGCCGCCCCCATGCGGCGCAGCTCGTCCGCCAGGATGCCCTCGGTGCCGAACAGGCACGGCGCGCAAAAACGGATGTTTTCCATCACAGCTTTTCCCTCCGAAACAAAAAAGGGGAACGGCAGACTGTGCCGCCGTTCCCCGCTGAAACGTTACCGGGCGTTTTCCGGCTCAAGCAGACCGTAGCCGCCGTCCTTCCGGCAATAGACCACGTTGATCTCCCCGGTTTCCACATTGCGGAACATATAGAACTGGTGGCCGACCAGCTGCATTTGCAGCACCGCTTCCCGCACGTCCATCGGTTTGACGGGGAAGCTCTTGGTCCGCACGATCCGGATCTCCTCCTCCGGTTCTTCCGGCACGGGCCATTCGTCCAGCGCGTTCATGCGCAGCCGTTTTTCCAGTTTGGCCTTGTTGCGGCGGATCTGCCGCAGCAGGGTATCCAACAGCATATCGACAGCGGCGTTGGCGTCCCCGGCGCTTTGTTCCGCCCGCAGGACCATACCGTTGCCGCGCAGCGTAATCTCGACCTTTACCTGCTGCCCCTCGGGAGTGACCGTGACATCTGCGGCAGCTGCATCCTCAAAAAACTTATCAAACTTGGCGAGCTTTTTTTCCGTCCGTTCGGCAAAAGCTGGTTTGATAGAGATCTTTCTGCCGTTGAATCTGGTTTTCATACCTTCCACTCCTTCAAAAAATAATGGGACTTCCCCGGCGGACGAAGGCAACCAAACCGCCTGCGTTCCGCTGTTTTTATTATACCACACCTGCGCCGATATAACAAGTAAAAACTTTGTGAATTACAGCCTTTCCGATGCATGCCGGGTCACGTGACATCCGACGTTGACCGCCACCGGCAGCCCGGCAATATGGGTCGGCGCGTACTCCACCGCCACCGCCAGCGCCGTGGCGGCGCCGCCGAAGCCCTGCGGACCGATGCCCAGCGCGTTGACCTTTTGCAGCAGTTCCGCCTCCAGCTGCGCGTAATAGGCGTCCGGATGCGGCTGCGAGACCGGCCGGCACAACGCTTTTTTGGCCAACAGCGCACAGCCCTCGAAATCGCTGCCGATGCCCACGCCCACCACCATCGGCGGGCAGGGATTGCTGCCGGCGCGGCGTACGGCGTCCAGCACGGCGTCGATCACGCCGGGCCGGCCCTGCGCCGGGGTCAGCATGTATATACGGCTCATATTCTCACTGCCGAAGCCTTTGGGCGCCACCGTGATCTCGCACCCGTCGCCCTCAACCAGTTCCAAATGCAGCACGGCCGGCGTGTTGTCGCCGGTATTGGTCCGCCGCAACGGATCCGCCACGACGGATTTGCGCAGCAGCCCCTCGGTATAGCCCTGCGCCACGCCGGCGTCCACCGCCTGCCGCAGCAGGCCGCCGGTGATGCGCACCTGCTGCCCCAGACGGATGAATACCACCGCCATGCCGGTATCCTGACAAACAGGCAGCTGCTCGGCCGCGGCGGCATCAATATTTTCGCACAGGTCCCCCATCACGGCGCGCGGCAGCTCGTCCCGCTCGGCGGCGGCCGCCGCCCGGATGCGGGTGCACAAATCCTCCGGCAGCGTGCGGTTAGCCTGCACGCACAACCGGGCAACCGCCTGCGTAATCTGCCCGGCCGTTATCTCGCGCATACCACTTTTCCTCCTGCTATCACCATCACCGGTTTGGCCGCCACCGTCAGCGGATCGGCGTCAAACAGCACCAGATCCGCCCTCTTGCCCGGCTCCACGGAACCGATCTCATCCGCCAGGCCCAGAATGCGGGCCGGCACGATGGTCAGCGCTTCCAGCGCGGACTGCCGGCTCATGCCCTCCCGCACGGCCAGCCCGGCGCAAAGCCCCAGATACTGCTGCGGGATGACCGGATGGTCGCACACGATGCCGACCGGCACGCCGGCCGCGGCCAGAATACCGGGCGTCGCCGGCGTCAGTTCGTGCAGTTCCGGCTTGCTGCGGTCGCTCAGCAGCGGCCCGCTGAGGATCGGCACCCCTTCAGCCGCCAGCCGCTCCGCGGCGGCCGCGGCGCCGGTGCCGTGCACGATCACCAGCCGCAGCCCGAACTCTTTGGCAATCCGTACAGCGGTGAAAATATCATCCAGCCGGTGAGCGTGAAAATGCACCGGCAGTTCTCCCCGGATGACCGGCAGCAGCGCCTCGCACTTGGCGTCGTACTCCGGCGGATCGGCATCGGGATCGTTTTGGCTCTTTTTCAGGTCCTCGTCATAGCGGCGGGCGGTCAGCAGCGCCTCACGGATCAGGGCGGCAGTGGCCATACGGGTCATCGGCGCCTGATTGCGGCCGTGATAAATCGATTTCGGGTTCTCCCCCAACGCCATCTTCATGGACACCGGCGCACGCAGGACCATATCGTCGATGCAGGTGCCGCACGTGGAAACAGCCGCCATCTGTCCGCCGATGGGGTTGGCGCTGCCCGGGCCGGTCACCACCGTCGTAACGCCGGCGGCGAGCGCCTCGGCAAAGCAGGCGTCGTTCGGATTGATCGCGTCGATGGCGCGCAGTTGGGGCGTAACGGGGTCAGTCTCCTCATTGCCGTCGTCCCCCTCGAAGCCGAGGCTGTCCTCCCACATGCCGAGGTGGGAGTGGGCGTCGATAAAACCGGGCAGCAGCAACGCCCCGCCGCCGTCGACCGTCTCCTCCTGCCCGGCGGGGGCCGGCATGGCGCCCAGCGCCCGGATGCGCGCGCCCTCGGTTTGTACCCAGCCGTCGGCGATCTCGTCCCCGACCATCGGTAAAATGTGTACGTTGGTGATCAGCATTTTTGTTTTCCTCCGTAAAAAAAGCAGGGCTGCGCCCTGCCGATACTATGTAGATCAGGATTGCCGGCCGCCGGACGGACCGCGGCGCGCAAAGCCGCCGTGCTTGCCGTCGACCGAGCGTTTGAGATCCAGAATCTTTTCATCGCTGGTCTGCTTGAACTTATTGAGCATGTCCTCAAACGAGGCGTTCTGCTGCACGCTCGGGCGCCACTCGTAATCGCCCGGACGGCCGGGGGAAGACGCAGCGCGGACCGGCGTACGGGGCGCGGCGGGAACAGCCTTCTTCATTGACAGGCTGATCTTCCCATCCTCCCCGATAGACAGGATCTTGACCTTGACGGTCTGGTTTTCGGTCACAAAATCGCGGATCTCTTTGACGTACGTCTGGGCAACTTCGGAAATGTGTACCATGCCTGTCTGCCCCGTCGGCAGCTGCACGAACACACCGAACCCGGTAATCCTCGTTACCTTGCCCTCAACGATAGAATCCACTTCCAGCTGCATAAAAGCCCGTTGTCCTCCCCGCTCAATGATTCCCCGGCGTGACGACGACAATCGTCTCATCCGGTTTGGCATACCCTTGCTCGCGCGCTTTCTCTTCCTGATACCGTTCCGGATGATCGGCCTTCTGCCGCCATTCGGCATTGGTTTCCGCCAGTTGCTCGATCTGCCCGGCCATCTGGTCCAACTGCCGGCGGTTCTGATGGATCTCCCCCCGGACCTGGATCAGCGAAAAGACGGCGTAAATCACGGCGATCAGCAGGATGATCCGCAGCAGCACGCCATGCCGCCTGCGCTGTCTGGTGCCGGCCACGACTTTCATGCGGATCGCCCCCTTTTCAAGTGGAATCGGATGAATCGCCATTCTTATGTTGATTATACAATATTGTAGTCCCAATATGCAACCTTTTTTTTGCAAAAACAACCGGTCTTCTCAGATTTTTTTGTATTTTTTCCTCCGCGCGGACCAAAAAAGCATGAAAGCGGCGCCATTCCCGGGCCGCGGCCGCCGCCCGCCGCCGGCAAAAGCCGAATATCCAACGGCCGCAAACATTCCGCCACGCGATGAATCCGGCCGCGGCGCAGCCTGCCAGCGCCGCACGGCACCGCCCGTCCGCCACCGCCAGCAAAAACAGGAAGAACAGCAGCGTCATCCCGCAGCAGCACAGCACGTCCTGCACCCACACGGCCAGCCGGCCGGGCTTTGTCCACACCCGCCACAACCGGAAACAGCCGTAGAACGCCCCCAGCAGCCATCCCGCGCCGCAGGCCAGCAGGCAGTCCGCCGCCCGGATCCCGGTATCCATTCAGCGGAACAGGCGGCTGAAAAAGCCGCCCTGGCGGGAGGTGTTTTCGCTGTACGTCATTGCGCGGATGTGACCTTCCAGCGTCAGTTCCCCCGTTTCGATACTCAGCCGGTTGATGTGCAGCCCATCGCCGCTGACAGCCAGCTCTCCCTGGTCGGTATATATGACCACCGCCGTTTCGTCAAAACTGTCCACGTCGGACACGCCGGTAACGGTCAGGGCCCGGCGATCTTCCAGAATCAACTGATGCGGCATGGCCGGCGCCGGGACCGGCAGATTTTTCTGCGCCATAACGTCGCTCCCCTTTTTTTGTTATATGATATGCGGGCCGCCGGGCGGATATGCCGTTGACAGATGGCGGCCGGCAGGTTACAATGATAAAAAAAGCCGCTGAAAGAGGTGGTACTCCCCCTATGCAGGATTTATACCGGGCTCTCTGTTCCCTGAGCATTTACCGGGACATGCTTTCCGCCGACCCGGTGCGGGCCCTGTCGGCCTTTTTGCATACCGGCGGCGCCGAACAGGCCGGCGCTTTGTGTGCCTGCCTGGCCCGCCTGCACTGTGCGGACAGTCTGCCGCGCGCCGTCCTGCAGCAGATGCAGGAACAAATCAACCCCTATACCCTCGCTCTCGCCAAAGGGGAAACTCCGGAGGCAACGGTTGCCCGCAACGCCGCGCGCGACAGGGGCATCCTGTACGCGGCGGCCACCGCCGCTTTGTGCGGCGACGATATGCCCGTATACGGCACCGCGCTGCCGCCGGCCCCCTTCGACCGGCCGTGGGACCGGGCGGAGGAGGCGTTTGCCGCCTTTCACGCCGCGCACGGCTGCGGCCCGTTTACCCGTCACACCGCTTTCCTCTGGCAGGGTGAACGGCTCGTCCCCCTCACCCGGACCGACCCGGTGCGCCTTTCCTCGCTGCACGGGTACGATGCGCAGCAGCGCGTACTGGTACGCAACACGCAGGCGTTTCTGGCGGGCCGCCCGGCCAACCATATCCTGCTGTACGGCGACCGGGGCACCGGTAAATCCTCCAGCGTCAAGGCGCTGCTCAACGAATACGCGCCCGGCGGCCTGCGCATGGTGCAGGTCCCGCGGGACGCGCTGCCGACGCTGCCGACGCTGGCCGACCTGCTGGCCGGCCTGCCGGTGCGTTGTATCGCGTTTGTGGACGACCTGTCCTTCCGCGGCGACGACGAGCGCATCGCTCCCCTCAAAGCCATGCTGGAAGGCGGGCTGGCCGTGCAGCCGGACAACCTGCTGATCTACGCGACCTCCAACCGGCTGCACCTCGTGCGGGAATCCGACCGGGACCCCGGGGAGAGACACGCAGCCGACACGGTGCAGGAGGAGATCTCGCTGGCCGACCGGTTCGGCATCACGCTGACCTATCTGCTCCCGGATAAAGAGCGGTTTGCCCAAATTGTCCTGGCGCTGGCGCGTCAAGCGGGCCTGACCTGTGACCCGCAGCCGCTGCTGGCAGCGGCGGAGCGGTGGGCACTGGCGCACGGCGGGCGCTCGCCCCGTTATGCGCAGCAGTTCATCACCGATCTGTGCGCCGCGGGCGGTGCGCTGTGAACGCGCCGGCGTTGTCCCCCGGCGCCGCCGCCGTGATGCGACGGCTCAACGGAGCGGACTATCAGGCGTACCTGGTGGGCGGCTGCGTGCGGGATGCGCTGCTGGGCCGTCCCGTACACGATCATGACCTGTGTACCGACGCCACACCGGAGCAGATGCTTGCCTGCCTGACGGGCCTGCGGGTCATCCCCACCGGCATCGCGCACGGTACGCTGACCGTCCTGTGCGACGGCGAAGCGATAGAGGTGACCACCTTCCGCTGCGACGGCGCCTATGCGCCGGACCATCGGCACCCGCAGCAGGTGCGGTTTGTTCCCTCGCTGGAAGAGGACCTGCGGCGGCGCGATTTTACCGTCAACGCCATGGCCTGGCATCCCGATACCGGGCTGATCGACCCGTTCGGCGGCCGGCAGGATCTGCAGGCCGGCGTGCTGCGCTGCGTAGGCGACCCGGCGCAGCGGCTGCGGGAGGATGCGCTGCGCATTCTGCGCGGGCTGCGCTTTGCCGCCCGCTATCAGTGGTCGCCGGAACCGCAGACGGCCGCCGCCATGCATCAACTGCGCGGGCTGCTTTCCCACATCTCCGGCGAACGCATCTTTTCCGAACTGAAGGGGTGGCTGGCCGCGCCCGATCCGTCGCAGACGCTGCTGACCTTTGCCGACGTTGTGAGCACCATCCTGCCGGAACTGGCCCCCGCCGTGGGGTTCGATCAAAAAAGCCGCTACCATTGCTACGACGTATATACCCACAGCGTGTACGCGCTGTGCCGGGTCCCGCCGGAACCGGAACCCGTGCGGCTGGCCCTGCTGCTGCACGACAGCGGCAAACCCTCCTGCTGCACCGAGCAGGACGGCGTGCGTCACTTTTACGGCCACGCAGCCGAAAGCGAACGGCTGGCCCGGCAGGCCCTGACCCGCCTGAAAGCCGACCGGCGCACACTGGATACCGTCGCACTGCTGGTGCGGCGGCACGACGATCCCATCGAGCCGACTCCCGCGGCCGTCTGCCGCTGGCTCAACCGGCTCGGAGAAGATACGCTGCGCAAACTGCTGCTCGTCAAAATGGGCGACACCCTCGCCCACGCGCCGGCTACGACGGTGCCGCGCCGCCGGGCCGTCGAACAGGCCGGCCGGGTGCTGGACCAGGTGATCGCCGCCCGGGACTGCTTCTCGTTAAAAGACCTGGCTGTCGGCGGGCAGGATCTGCTGGCCCTCGGCTTCGCGCCGGGCCCCGCCCTGGGCAGCGTACTGCAAACGCTGCTGGCTCAGGTGGTCGACGGTGCGCTGCCGAACGAGCGGACCGCCCTGCTGGCGGCAGCGGAACAGCTGCGCACCGAACCCTGACCGTTATATGATAAAAGGCGGAGCCGCCGCTCCGCCTTTTTCCATTGTCGCCCCATGCGGGGCGGCTTTATTTTTTCCGGTATACCTCGCAGTAGCCGCCGGCGTCCACCAGCTCGTACGCGTCCCCGATATACTCGCGAAACACCGCCTGATCGCCGCGTGTATCCACCAGCGCATATTCGGTCTGCGGCTGATCAGCCTCCCAAAGCATATATACGGTGTCCCACCGGTCCAGATGCGCGATCAGGTAGGTGGTGGCGGTGATCTGCGCATCCGGCGGCAGGCGCTGCAGGCAGGCGGTCGTGGCCGCGTACCGGTCCGCATTCGCCTGATAAACGCGCCAATAGGTGCGCATCAGCGGCATGTTGAGCGACACCGTCAGTACCAGTGCGCACAGGCTGCCGGCCAGCAGCACCGTATGGCGGCGCAGCCGGCTTGCTTCCCGCAATACCAGCATGGCCGCCAACAGCACCATCACGATGCTGCCGAAGGTATATTGGAAGGAGATATCGTACTGATACACGTAATCCGGCATGAGGTTGATCACCAGCAGCGGGATCAGCAGCGTCAGCACCGTATGCCGCCGCCCGGCAAAGGGCATAAAGTAGAACGGCAGGAAGACCCAGAGCAGGAAGTCCGCCTTCTTTTCGGCGAACACCTCGCGGAACAGGTACCCCATATTCAGCAGGCAGGTGCGCATGACGGTCAGGAATCCGTCATCCCCCGGCAGATAGTAGTTGTTCAGCCGGCTGACCATCACCGCCCCGCCGCACCAGGCCACTATCGACACCGCGAAGATAAAATACGCCACGGCGACGACCAGCAGCAGCCCGCCGAACAGATACCGCTTGCGGTACAGCAGCAGGAACAGCGCCGCGGCCATAACGTAAATGGCCGCATCCTCCTTGACGGCCAGCACCAGCAGCGCAAACCCGAAATAACCGACCGGCATATCCCGCAGGATAAAATACAGCATCCACAGCACCAGCGGCGCCAGCAGGCAATTTTCATGAAAATCGTACATTGCCCCGCCGCACAGCGACGGCAGCGCCACGTACAGCGTTTGCAGCATCACCGATTCCAACGGCGTGAAACCCAGCCGCTTGGCGATGGCATACACCGCGAATACGCCGGACCCCACCGCCGCCGCCTGCGCCGCCAGCAGATACGCCGGGCACGGGAACAACAGATACCCCGGCAGCAGCAGGTACAGCGCCGGTGAAAAGTGGACGGCGAAGTGAGTCAGCTCGGCGTTGCGCTCCACCGTCGTGACGGGCAGCCCCGTCTGCTTCATATTGTCGAACATCTGGGCAAAAATGCCGAAATCGAAGTTGGATGCGCCGTAGGCCATGTGCCGCACAATGGAGAAGCAGCCCACGATACCGCTGAACAGCAAAAACAGCAGCACCGCGGCGGCCAGCGCCAGCCGCCGGTCCGCCCAAAAGGCGCGCTGCAGCGGTTTGCGCTGCCGCACCGCCCATCCGGCCGCCAGCAACAGCACCAGCGCCAGCCCGGCGTTGAAAAAGACGTTGCCGGGATTTTCGGCCACGAGCAAAACAGAAAACTGCGTCGCGGCGGCCAGCAGCGCCGCCGGCAGGATCCGCCGATACGGCGTGAGCAGGTCGACCGCCGTGAGCAGCAGCGTCACCGCGGCGGTGATCCACAAAAAGACCGGCAGCCTTTGATCAATCACATACAACAACGTCACGAACCGCGTTTCGGTGCGCACCAGCCCGGCTATCCCGGCGCAGCAAAGGCCGGTGACCAGCGCGGCAAACAACCGGGCCGCCTCCGGCGTAAACCGCAGCCGCTGTTTCAGGCGTGTCAGTATCATACGGTCACTTCCTGTTTTAAGACGTTCTTTTTATAAAACCGAGCACCGGCGCCTCCGGTTGCAGATGTTTTCAAAATCAGAAATATTGTATCACGCGGCCGGTTTCCTGTCAATCTTCGCGCGGCGGCGCGCGCAGCAGACGAACATCGCCAGGTTGCACAACAGGCCCGGCACCGTCCCGTCCACACCGGTGCGGGCATACAGCAGCAGGTTCCAGGCCGTCATGCCGGCCAGCCCCGCCGCGGCCGCCGCAAAAAAGCAGCGGCCGTCGGCTCTTGTGCCCCGCAGCGCCGCGGCCAGCGGCACCAGCAGCAGCGGCGCCCAAAAGGCGTACGAAAAAGCGAGGATGCCCAGCACGTCCGGCAGCAGCAGGGCCGTCGCGGCCGCCAACAGCCCGGTCAGTAAAGTGACCAGCCGCATCTGCCGCAACACCGTCCGGTCAGGTGCCGGCGTGCGGCGCAGCGGTGTGAGCACGTCGCCGACGAGGCTGACCGCCGCGCTGTTGAGGAATCCGTCCGCCGCCGACAGCGCAACCGATACCATCGCCGCCATCAATAATCCCCGGGCGCCGGCCGGCAGCACCTCCATCACCAGCGCCGGCAGCGCATCCCGCCCGTCCCGGCAAACTTGCAGCGACCGGGCGGTGATGCCCAGCAACGCCGTCACGGCAAAAAAAGGGAAGGCGAACCAGCCGCTCAGCCGGGTCGCCCGGGCGGTCACGGCGGCGCTGCGGCCGGACAGCAGACGCTGGGTGTACGGCGGCGCCAACGCCTCCCCGCAGGCCATGGACACGAACAGACACCAGAACGCCAGCGGATGCCGGCCGGCGTACGGATCCCAGAAAGACGGCGGCGTATCGCGCACCACGGCGGCCAACCCGCCCGCCTGGCGCAGCGCGAGCACCAACAGCAGCGGCATGCCGACCGCCAGCATGGCAAATTGTATCAGGTCCGCCCGGATGACGGCCTGCACCCCGCCGCCGGCCGCATACAGCATCACCACGCCGCAGCCGATGAGCACCCCCGCCGTTTCCGGCAGCCCGAACAGCTGCCGACAGACGATGCCCATCGTTTCCACCTGTGCCCCCACCACGCCGGCGCAGCATAAAAAGGCGCACAATCCGCCGGCGACGCCGGCCGCCTCTCCGTACTGCCGTGCCAGAATATCCCCGACGGTGGCGCATCCGTCAAAACGGGCGACGCCCGGCGCCAGGAAGCGCCCCGTCAGTACCATGGATACCCCGAAACCGCACAGCGCCAGCGCCGTACCGATACCGCCTTCAAACGCGGCGGCCGCATTGCCGGCCGAATAGCCCCCGCCTATGTAAGAGGCCGAAAGCGAGGCAAACAGCACCGCCGTCCCGTACCCGCCGCCGGCGCCGAAATCCGCCGCGCGGCGCACCTTCTTTCCTCCGGTCAGCCCGATCCACGCCAGCAGGAGCAGATATCCCGCCACGACCGCCGCATCCAGCCACACAGCGCATCCCTCCTCCTTTTATCTGTATGCGGAGGAAAGAAAAATATACAAGCCGGCCTTGTCTTTCCCGCCCGGCCATAGTATACTGAAAAAAAGGAGGTGGCCCGCCGTGAAAGATAACGTCGTGCTCATCGGCATGCCCGGCTGCGGCAAAAGCACCTGCGGCGTGCTGGCGGCCAAGGCTTTGTGCAAAAGTTTTCTCGATACCGACCTGCTGCTGCAAACGCAGTACGGCGCCGGCCTGCAGCAAATCATCAACGAAAAAGGCCCTGCCTTCTTTGCCCAGGCGGAGCGACAGGTACTGTGCGCCCTGCAGGTGCATGACGCCGTCATCGCCACCGGCGGCAGCGCCGTGTACTATCCCGACGCGATGGAGCACCTGCGGCGCGGCGCGACCGTCGTGTATCTGCGCGTGAGTTTTGCCTGCATGACGGCCCGCATCCGCAATATGAGCACCCGCGGCATCCTGCTGCCCGCCGGCGAAACGCCGCGGGAGATGTTCCTCCGCCGGGAGCCGCTGTACCGGCAATACGCCGACGCAACCGTCGATTGCGACGATTTATCCGTGGAACAAACGGTAGAGGCAATTTGCCGGTTGACAAATCCCGTTTGAGCGGTTATACTGTACAGGAATCAAATACGCTGTCTTCGGGGCGGGGTGCAATTCCCCACCGGCGGTGTTTCCGGCGCAAGCCGGATCAGCCCGCGAGTGCGCTTGCCGCACTGACCCGGTACCATTCCGGGGCCGACGGTTCAGCCGGGAATCTGTACCCGGCCACAGTCCGGATGAGAGAAGGCACAGCATACCAACCTATGCCGTGTACCCCGCAGGTGTCTGCGGGGTCTTTTTTGTAAGACAGCTGAAGGAGTTTGTTATGTCCCGTTCTTTTTCCCGTTTGCAGCGCCTGTGCGGCGTGGCTCTGCTGGGCGCGCTGGCTTTTCTGGTCCTGCTGATGTTCCGGGTACCGCTGTTCCCGGCGGCCTCCTTCCTCAGTTTTGAGTGCAAGGACGTGATCCTCGCCGTGGCCGGCCTG
>JAFWVC010000092.1 GCA_017518415.1 Clostridia bacterium | reverse complement strand
TACTAGGCCCTAGCGAGGTGCCTGCCGGGATTAAAACGAGGAATCAAAGAACCATTTTGAGGTTTGAATCAATTAAAGCCTTAGATCTATTCTCTGCATATGAAACGGCTTTCTCAATTGCCTCGCATGTAATTGATTCATATACTTTCTTTCGGCACGATGGTTCTACCATCAGAACTTATGGTCAAGTTGTATGCGCTGACAAATCAAATGTGAGCATAAGACAAAGACAACTATATTATTCACGATGGAACCAGCAACGATGAGATGAACTATGATTTGCTCGTCAACCTTCACTTCTACATAGATACAATTGTCTCAAAGATAATCGAGTTGATTGATGCGTCTCCGTATAATGACACGGTTTCAAATGTAATAACAGAACATAAAATAGAAGTTTCAATCTTCGATGAAATGCTTGAAAAGCAAGAAAAAGAAACGATTTGCGAAAGCAATGCTAAAAAATACTTGTATTATAATTTCCGGCTATGATGGATGAGAGATAGTATGAACGAATCTTTACTTGTCTTCACAGACGAAGCTGGCGTATACAACAAAATGCCGTCTGAGCCGTTCCGTCGCAGCCATCCATTTTACATACGCTCTAATACATGCCTTTCATCTGATGATTACCGGTTATTCCAAGGGGAAGTACAAGCCTTGAATAAACGCTATGGCATTCCAGTTGGTGAAGAAGTAAAATGGTCGGACCTTTGGGAAATCCATCGAGGTAAGTATAGAGCGGAAATTCTAAAAGGGCTTTCCGAGGATAAGCTAAAAGGCTATTATCGGAGAGTGCTTCAGTACGCCGCAGCCAACGGCTCGTTGCTCTTCCTCTTCACTGTGACGTGTGTTTTTACTCAGCCATGCTATCATTCAGAAAGTGAATTGCTGAAGTTCCATCTGCAAGAAGCCATGCAGCGAGTAAACATGGATGCCCAACCAGACGACTTTGCAACGATCATAATGGACGAGCTGAACCATGATAAAATCAAGAAGCTTAAAGCTGCATGTCATGAAATCGCTGTTACAGGCGATCTCATCAAATACAAGAACATCTATGCTGGAGTTTTGACGGAAAGCAGTTCTCAGAGTCCGGGAATTCAGCTTGCAGATTTTGCAGCAGGAATATTGAATGGCTATCTACGAGGCGCATTACTTAGCCGTGGAAAATACGCGTTTGCAACGGATCTGTTCAACGAGTATATTCGTCCCAATCTCCGTTGCCACGCTGACGGTCGCATCATGGGATATGGTGTCAGAGAGGTCCCATCCGATTTAACTATTCGTAAAAAGCTTTCAGCACTTTTTGAAAGCGAATAGTTCCGAACTGCTTCAAGGCACTTAACACCAAATCACATTTTTGAAGATGTCTAGATAATAAGCAGAGCGATTCATCACGACGAATTGCTCTGCTTGTTTTAATTATGCCATATCATTCGCCTTGTCCACTACAAATTTCCAAGCACCGTCATACGAAGATCACCTCGTTCAGCACAATTTCCTCCGCGCGGTTGCGAATGTTATTCATCGCTCCCACCCACGCCATCTGGTCGCGGCGTTTAAGGGATTCGGTGACGCCTTCGGAGGCGGCGATTTGGGCGATGAGGCGCTGTTCCGTTTCGGTCGCTTCGCGGTCGATCTGTTCGAGGTGGGCGTTCAGCTTGCCGGACATCTGCAAACCGGTGAGGATCGCCCGTTTGTGCGCGCGGAGATACTGATGCCGGAGCAGTCCGTATTTGCCGATCCTCGGCGCTTCCGGCGCTTCAAGATCGGGCAGAAGATAATCGCCCTCCCTGTGATATGTACCGCCCATACGTTCAAAAACTGTTTGTTCCACTTTTTTGACCCCTTTCGTTTTTATCTCAAAATCCGCTTTTCGAGGGTCTCTACCGCGAGGGAAAACTTTTCCGTCGGTGTCAACGTTATCAATGACGGGTCACCCTCGCGGATACGCATGGTCCGCCGGATCTCCTTCGGGATGACCACCCGCCCCAAATCGTCGATCCTGCGTACAATCCCGGTTGCTTTCATATGGTACCTTCTCCTTTTTATCATGGTACTGTTAGTATCTGTCAATCCTGTGGATTTATTCCGCACACGGCAGATTTTGCGGCGGATGTTTTCATAAACGCGCCTGACAGGCGTCTTTCTATTTTTTGCGGTTTTTTGACAAAAGTTGCTATCGTTTTTCGATTTTGCGGCAAAAATATTGCTTTTTTTCGGCATCTATGATAGGATTCCCCTATATGGCAGGAGGGAATATACAACATGACACCTATTATTTCTCTAATCGGCATTCTTCTCGGCCTGATCGTGCTGATTTTTCTGGCCTACCGCGGTTATTCGATCATCTGGGTGGCGCCCTTCTGCGCCATCCTGGTGGCTATGCTGAGCGGCATGAACCTGTTGGAAACGTACTTGGGCGACTATATCAGCGGCGCGGCGGCGTACATCGTTTCATGGTTCCCGGCGTTCTTCCTGGGGGCCGTATACGGGAAAATCATGGATCTGACCGGTTCTGCCCGGTCGCTAGCCAACAAACTGATTGCCCTGATCGGTCCCAAATACGCCGTTTTGGCAGTCGTACTGCCCTGCCTGCTGATGACGTACGGGGGTATCTCGATGTTTGTAGTCGTGTTCGTCATCTATCCGATGGGCTACGCGATCTACCGCGAGGCGGACCTGCCGCGCACCCTGCTGCCCGGCGCCATTGCTGTCGGTGCCTTCGGCATCACGATGACCTGCATCCCCGGCTCCCCGCAGATTCAGAACATCATTCCCACCAACTACTACGGCACCACGGCAACCGCCGCGCCGGTCATGGGGCTGATCGCCGCCGTGCTGATCGGCGTGCCCGGCTACCTCTACCTGGAATGGCGGGCCCGCCAGGTGAAAAAGAAGGGCCTCCATTTTGAGGAGGACCCGAAGCACAAAACGCCCGAGAATCTGGCCAAACAGCCCAAATGGCACTGGCTGTGCGGCCTGATCCCGCTGCTGGTCGTGGTATTGCTGCTCAACGCGCTGCCTTGGTTGCTGAAAAAATACGAGGTGGCGGATCTGTCATCCAGCCAGGCAATCGTGATCGCTCTGGTCGGAGGCATTCTGGTCGCCTGCCTGATGAACCTGCACCAAAGGAATACGATCCTGCCGGCGATCAACGAAGGTTCCAACGGCTCCCTGACCGCCATTATGAATACGGCATGCGCGGTCGGCTTCGGATCGGTAGTCAAAATCGTACCCGGGTTCGCGCTGTTGAAAACCGCCGTGCTGAACATGCCCGGCTCGATCTTGTTCTCAGAGGCCGTCGCCGTCAACGTGCTGGCCGGTGCGACCGGCTCCGCCTCCGGTGGTATGTCCATCGCGCTGGAAGCGCTCGGCCCGCAGTATCTGGCCAAAGCCGCCGAACTTGGATTGAGCCCGGAATATCTGCACCGGATCGCCTCCATTGCCTCCGGCGGTCTGGATACCCTGCCGCACAACGGCGCGATCCTGACGCTGCTGGCCGTTTCCAACTGCAAGCACAAGGAGTCCTATCTGGACGTATGCGTCACCTCCTGCGTGATCCCGGTCATCATATCGCTGGCTTTATCGTTTGTATGGGGCTTGTTCATCTGAACGGACGGCCAAGGATAACAGAAAAAAGCGAGAGGGGTTTCCTCTCGCTTTTTTGTATCGATACGGAAACCTTTACTTTAAAAACCAAATATGTTATGATAAACAGGAGGTGATCATGCTGTGGAAGGTGTGTTTCTGCGAAAAAAATATAATATCTGGCTTTATCTGCTGTTTGTTTGCGGTTTGCTTTTTATCGGAATGTATGTGTTCCTGAATATAGTTGACAGCGAAGCAACCGGCGTATTGTTGATTTTTTTAATCGTCGGTATTCTTACCTGCTTATTTGTGATCCCGTGCTGGTTGTTAAACCTCGGTGCGTTTATTAAAATAGATGAGGATTCCATTCAGGCAAAATACCATTGGTTCGGTAACATCAACGGTAAACTTTCGAACGTGACGTTTGCGGTGGCAAGAGTCAACACTTTATGTGTCCAATTTCATCAAGACAAAACGTATGCCGTTATGGGCGTTGGAAACGCCTATGAGCTTGCTTCGTTCATCCGACAAAAAATGCCGTTTACAGCGACCAAACAGCCGAACGTGCTTTTGGAAGAACTGAAATGTTTGAAGGCCTGCGAGAAAAAGGGGCGGATCTATTCTCTTGCCGGCTTGGCTTTCATGGTCCCCGTCCTTTTTGTTATGTTATTTTTGATGGGAGAAAAAGACTTGGCGGCGTTCCGCACGATCGATTGGATCATTGTGGCCGTCATAGGCGTCATGGAAGCGGCAACAGCCGTTGCCGTTGGTTACTTCGCTGCCAAAACAAAAAAGACCTATATACCCATTGAAAAACTACGGTACGAAATCCAACGAAGTACGATCGAAACCAAACTGCCGTTACCCGGCAACGCCGTCAAGGTCTATGCCGACGAAAATTACACGGGCCGCATTACGGTATTCAGGCACCCGCACGAAAATACCGTGTATTATACGCTGCAAGAATTTAATCAGGATTATACTTTGATAAAAACATACGAATCCGAAACCTATCCGGATAGCAGCCAACTGCCCGATTTTGAATCTTTCATCGACATAACAGAAAAGGTATTATAACGCCCCGTACGGTGGCTGTTCATCTGAGAAAATCCGGCCTGTGCGCCGTACACAGTAAAATAGCGAGAGGATATTTTTTCCTCTCGCTTTTTTGTATGGGGCAATCAGGCCGCGCGCCCTCTTAAAAGAACCATTGCCGGTACCAGGCGGTATTGCGCAGGACCCAGAACAGCACCAGCACGGCCGGCACCGTCAGCCACCAGTAGGACTGTGCGTGCAGCGACACCGGCCGGAAATCCTTCCGGAAGGTGCGCAGGCCCAGCCACAGCAGCCACACCAGCCCCGCAGGGACCAGAACGGTCAGCAGCGGATGATAATACCACGCCGTCGCCAGGTCGCCCCGGAGAAGGGCCGTCATCATCCGGGTGGCACCGCAGCCGGGGCAGCGGTACCCGCCGGTCAGGATCAGGAAGGCGCAGGGCGGCAGCAGGCCGACCGGGGAAAAACCCGTGACCCGCAACAGGAGCGCTGCCGCTGCAAACAGCAGCGGCAGCCCGAACCCGATGAGACGGCTGCCGGCCTTAGCGGTCAGCCGAGATCTCATTCTTCCTCTTTCTTTTCTTCCTCCGGCTGTTCAGAGGTGCAATGCGGGCAACGGGTAGCCTCGATCGCGATCTGAGAGCGGCAGAAGGGGCAGGTCTTGGTGGTGGGTGCGGCCGGGGCTTCCGGCTTCTTGGCGCGGTTGTGCACGCCGTTGATCGCCTTGACCAGCAGGAAGATGACAAAGGCCATGATCAGGAAGTCCAGCACGACGGACAGAAACGCGCCGTAATTGAAGGTGGTCACGCCCAGCTCTTTGGCGACCGCCAGAGAAGTGACCTCCGCCTCCGTCACGCCTTCCGGCATACGCAGGATGACGAACTGGTTGTCAAAGTTGGAGCCGCCGGTCAACAGACCGATCAGCGGCATGACCAGGTCATTGACAAAGCTGGACACGATTTTCTGGAACGCGCCGCCGATCATGATGCCGACGGCCAGATCCACAACGTTGCCGCGCAGAATAAACGCTTTGAACTCTGCGCCCAATTTACTTTTTGCCATTGTTTTCTACCTCCGATTTTAATATGTTTTCCGGCGTTTCCTTCGCCGGTTTGGGTACCAGTTTACGCTTGACGCTCACCCCGTCGTAGGTGGTGCGGACCTGCACGCGCGCATTGTATTCCTGCCCGCAGGCCCCGCAGCGGAAGGCCGCGAAAAAAGCGTAGCCGTGCAGTTTCCACTCGCCGCACCGTTTCAGGCCGCGCCCGCACGCGCTGCAACGGAATTGCAGATCCGCCGGGCGGATCCGGGGATCTTTCAGATCGACCAGGGTGGAAGACTTGAAGGTCAGCCGCCCGTAAAAATCGGCGTCTGCCGGGCGGAAGGCCTGCGCGAGCGAGGCTTCGTCATACACCCGCTGCAGCACACGGGCCGTAAGCACACAGTCGTCCGGGGCGCGGTGGGCCGACACGTCGTCGTCCTTCACCTGCAGCATCTCACACACTTTGGAAAGGGCGATCTGCTGGGCTGTGCCCAGCCCCTGACGCTGCTCGAAATACAGCTGTGCGTCCGCATAAGCGCCCATAAAGGGGATGGTCTGTTCCCCGGTAAAAAAGCGGTAATTTTCGAGCAGCACCATCAGGTCGGTATTGCTCCACGTCAGCACGGCGGCCGGCTCGGGCCCAATGAAGGCCTGCAACGCTGCGACCGCCTTGGCAAAGGTCGTCCCGTCCTGCAAATCTTCATCTTTGATATTGGTCAGGCCGGTGACCCATTCGGTCAGTTTGCGGCTGACCGTCGGGCGGATCACGGCGCCGAACCGGTCGATCACCTGCATATCCGGCCCTACCTTGACCGCGCCGATCTCGATGATCTCATTGAAATAGCCGTGCGCTTTTTTGGAGAAAGAGCCGTTCCATTCCAAATCCAGTATGATCGTCGTCATATCATCCCATCTCGCCGAGAGTACGGCCGGCCAGAATATGAAAATGCAGGTGCGGCACCGTCTGCCCCGCATCCGGGCCGACGTTGGTCACGACCCGGTAGCTGTTCCAGCCGTTTTCGGCGCACAGGGAGGCGATCACGGTGTAAATGTGCCCGACGACGTCGGCCGTTTCCGCGGTCACGGCCGCGGCCGACGGCAGGTGCTGCTTGGGGATGACCAGCACATGCACCGGCGCCTTGGGCTCGATGTCGGCAAAGGCCAGCACGGCGTCGTCCTCGTACAGTTTTTTGGAAGGGATCTCTCCCGCGGCGATCTTACAAAAAATGCAGTCCATTTTTTTACTCCTTTATCATGTCGGCTACAATACGTTCCGCTTCCGCCGTCGCTTGGCCCAGCTTGTCCGGCTCTTTGCCGCCGGCCATGGCGTAATCCGGCCGGCCGCCGCCGCGGCCGCCGCAAAGCGCCGCAATCGCCCGCACGATGTTGCCGGCGTGGGCACCCTTGCGCACAGCGTCCGCCGTGCAGAAGCAGGCAAAGGATACTGTGCTCTCCTGCTTGCCGGCCAGCAGCACCACCACGGCGCCGGAAGCCCGGTCACGGCAGCTGTCGCACAAGGTGCGCAGCGTGTCGCCGTCCGCTCCGTCCATCACGGTGACGGACAGGCCCACGCCCGCTTTGACCGGTTTAGCCTCCCGCAGCAGATCCGCCGCCCGGCCGGACGCCTCCTGCGCCTTGCGGTCCGCCAGTTCTTTTTTGGCGGCCTTGCAGGCAGCCGTCAGGTCTGCTATGCGCTCCGGCAGCTCCTCGGGATTATTGCACCTGGCCGCTTCGGCCGCCGTGAGGATCAGCTGCTTCTGCTTATCCATATATTGCAGTACGTTGGTACCGGTCACGGCCTCGATGCGCCGCACGCCGGCTGCCACCGACGACTCGGACAGAATGCGGAACAGGCCGATCTTGCCCGTGTTGTCCACGTGCGTGCCGCCGCACAGTTCCATTGAGCGGTCCTCCACCGAAACGACGCGGACCGTCTTGCCGTATTTTTCGCCGAACAGGGCCATAGCGCCCATTTTTTTGGCTTCGTCGACCGGCATCTCCCGCGTCACGACGGGCAGCGCATCCAGAATACTCTGGTTGACAAACGCCTCCACCGCGGCCGTCTCCTCTTTGGTCAGGGCCGAAAAATGCGTAAAGTCAAACCGCACCGTCTTTTCATTGACCAACTGCCCGGCCTGTTCAACGTGGGTGCCCAGCACCCGGCGCAGGCCCGCCTGCAGCAGGTGCGCGGCGGTATGGTTGCGGCGAATCTCCGCGCGGCGGGCGGTGTCGATCGCTGCGGTGACCGTTTCTCCCACGGTAAAACCGCCCTGCACGGTACCGATGTGCGTGTACACCCCGCCGGCCGTTTTTTGCGTATCGGTCACGGTAAAGGTGCCCTTCGGGCCGGTGATAACGCCTGTGTCGCCCGCCTGGCCGCCGCCCTCTCCGTAAAACACGGTGCGGTCCAGCACCAGCACGGCGCTGCGGCCGTCGGCCGCGGCAGCCACGTGCTCGCCCTCGCATACAATGTCGACGATCTGCGCGGTGCAGACGTCCTCGGTATAGCCGGCAAAGGCCGTTTTTTCCACGTGATCGAAGGCGATGCCGTCGCTCTTCCAGCTCTCGGCGTCCGCCGCCTTGCGGGAGGCGCGCGCCATCTCGCGCTGCTGCTGCATGCAGCGGCGGAAGGTCTCCTCATCGAGCGTCATGCCCTTTTCCGCCAGAATATCTTTGGTCAGGTCGACCGGGAAGCCGTAGGTGTCGTACAGGCGGAAGGCGTCCTCGCCGGAGACCACGCCGCCCTTGCTCATCAGTTCGCCGAGCATGGCGAGGCCCTGATCAATGGTCTTGTCAAAGCCGGCTTCCTCGTTGGCCAGTACCTTTTTGATCATATCCTGCTTTTCCGCCAGTTCGGGATAAGCGCCGCTGTTCTCTTTGATCACGGCATCGCACAGTTCCGTCAGAAACGGCCGGTTGATCCCGATGAGCTTACCGTGGCGGGCGGCCCGGCGGATCAGCCGGCGCAGCACATAGCCGCGCCCCTCGTTGGAGGGGATAATGCCGTCGCTGATCATAAAGGTGGCCGCGCGGGCATGGTCGGTAATGGCGCGGATGGATACGTCGGTGTCCCCGCCCTGCCCGTACGTCTTGCCGGAGATGGCGCACACCTTGTTCAGGATGCTGCGTATGGTGTCGACCTCGAACATATTGTCCACACCCTGCATCACGCAGGCCAGCCGTTCCAGCCCCATACCGGTGTCGATATTCTTATGTTCCAGCTCGGTATAGGTGCCGTCCCCCATGTTGTTGAACTGGGAGAAAACGTTGTTCCATATCTCCATATACCGGTCGCAGTCGCAGCCGGGCTTGCAGTCCGGCGAGCCGCAGCCGTATTTCTCGCCGCGGTCAAAATAGATCTCGCTGCACGGGCCGCAGGGGCCGGTGCCGTGCTCCCAGAAGTTGTCCTCCTTGCCCAGACGCACGATGTGCTCCTCCGGCACGCCGATGACGTCCCGCCACAGGGCGTAGGCCTCGTCGTCGTCCTGATACACCGAGGGCCACAGCCGGTCCGCCGGGATCTCCAGCACCTGCGTCAAAAACTCCCACGACCACGGGATGGCTTCTTTTTTGAAATAATCGCCGAACGAGAAGTTGCCCAGCATCTCAAAATAGGTGCCGTGGCGGGCCGTGTGGCCGACCCGTTCGAGGTCGGGCGTGCGGATGCACTTCTGGCAGGTGGTCACGCGCTTGCTCGGCGGCGTGACTTCGCCGGTGAAATATTTTTTCATCGGCGCCATGCCGGAGTTGATCAGCAGCAGCGATTTGTCGTTGTTGGGGATGAGTGAAAAGCTCTGCAGCCGCAGATGCCCCTTGCTCTCAAAAAAACTGAGGTATTTTTCCCGTAGTTCGTTCAGACCGGTCCACTTCATATTGTATGCCTCCAAAAATAAAAACACTCCCGCCCGGATATGGGACGGAAGTTTTCCGCGGTACCACCCAAATTGCGCCCGAAGGACGCCCCTTGACAGCTTTAACGCAGCCGCTACGGCGCCGTTTGACGGCGCTGCTCCGAGCCGGCCCTGTGCGCCCCCGGCCGGGCCGCCTTACAGCCACCCTTGCCGGGTGAGCTGCCCTCTCTGCTGGCCGTATACCGCACATTCTGCTCTTCTTCGCTTTGTATTCAGTATACACTTATTTTCGCACTTGTCAAGGCCTGTCGAAGCACAAGCCGTATCTTGATAAAGCAAAATATATGTGATAGAATAAAAATGAAATATTTTTGAGTAAAGGAATGAGGGGATTGAAAAAAGCGTTTTGTCTATTGTTCGCCTGTTTGTGTATCTTGGCCGGTTGTGGCAACACTCCGGATACGTTTTTGGCGTATAACGGTAACCTGTATGACTTTCAAGGCTCTTCCCGTTGGCACCTGATCGACGAAGAGGTCATGTGGGAAACGATCAAGGTCGGTTTCACTGATAAAAACGAAGTCGACGAAACAATCCAATATACCGCGAAGGCAAAAGCCCTGAAAAACGATCCCGACCGCCGAATCATCGCTTACGGGGCTGCGGAAACAAATTACTATATCAAGCGCGGGGCCGTACCCGCGGTGTATGCGAGTGATGTGGAAAAGGTGGTTTTAACGAAGGACGTTTCCGGCGTGACGGTCACGTTGGAGCAAGACGGCTTACGGTTATGGTTGGATTTTCTAACTCAATTCTATTCGGATAACACGGCTTGTACATCCGAAAAATGGGGCAAAACCGTTCCGGACAGTT
>JAFWVC010000091.1 GCA_017518415.1 Clostridia bacterium | reverse complement strand
CGGTCAGGTCCGCCGCCAGAAGGTGCCACGGCGGTTCCGCCGCCGGCCGGGTCCGGTCGAGGCCGAACACTTCGTGCCCTGCGTCGGTCAGCGCCCGGCAGATCGCCGTGCCCATTCCGCCTGCCGCCCCGGTTACCAGATACCGCGCCATCGTCGCATACCGCCTTTCCGCCGGGGGCCGCCGCCCCCGTTTTTCATGGTTTTATGATACTCCGAAAGCGCCGCGCCGTCAATGGCCGCCGCGTTCGTGTGCCAGCAGCAGATGCTTGTTTTTCAGTCCGCCGGCATAGCCTGTCAGGGCGCCTCCGCGGCCGACCACCCGGTGGCAGGGGATGAGAAGGCACACGGGGTTGCGCCCGAGCGCGCCGCCGACCGCCTGCGCCGACATCGCCGGCACCCCTCTGGCCGCGGCGATCTGCCGCGCGATCTCGCCGTACGTCCGCGTTTGCCCGTACGGAATCGTCCGCACGACGGCGAGCACCTGCGCGCAAAACGGCGAGACGCCTTGCAGGCACAGAGGCGGCGCCTCCGCGGCCGGGCGGCCCGCAAAATATTCGTCCAGCCAGCGCACGGCGGCGGCAAACACCGGCAGTTCCCGCACACAGCCGGCCGGTGTGCGCGCGCAGCCGCCGTCAAACCGCAGCCCGGTCAGGCAGACGCCGTCGCTTGTCAGCAGCAGGTCGTCATACCCGGCCGGCGTCCGATATCGCCCGACGTACGTCATGCAAAACCCTCCCCGGTCCGAAACGTCTGTATCAGGTACGTTGCATAAAACATCCGGGACGTCCGGGACTTGTCAAAAGTTTTTGCGGCGGCGAGGTCCGCCGCACGGTTGACATAAGCCCGAAAGTTTAATCCGTCGCGGACGCCAGGATGACGACAAAGCGGCGCAGGCTTTTGTCATACACGGTCAGGCACAAGGCGCCCCACCATTCATGCCCGTCGTCGAAGTACTCCGACCAGTCGGTCGTCCATTCGTATACTTCCAGCCCCTGTGTTCCGTTGGGAAAAAGCAGGGCGTTGACCCTGTCGAAGTCCGCGCCGGTGCAGCCGCTGCCGTGCGGCGGGTACAGGAAGGCGCGGCGATAGTTCAGCGGGCCGTTTTGGGCGGCCGGGGCGAACAACTCCTGCGCGGAGATCTTTTTCGCCCCGGCTTTGCCAAGGTCATACTGCCAGGCCGTCTCTTCATCGCCGGTGTCGAACAGTTCCCGGCACGTGAAGGCCAACGCCGTCCGGTGCGAGTGGTACCCGGCATAGGGAAGACCGTCCCGGAAGATGCGGTAATCGACCGCGCAGCCGGGGTATTCCGCCAGGCAGGCGTAAAAGGGATCGTCCGGAAAACAGCCGCCCTCCTGCCGGCCGGCGGCCGGATCGGGCGCTGTTTCTTTTTCGGCCGGCGCTGTTTCGGCGGCCGGGACCGTTTGACCGGAGCGTTTTTCTTTTTTTCGGCCGCCGAATACCCGTTCCGCCTCGTCTATGCTGATATCGACCCGGCCGGCGGCCGCTTCGACCATGCGACAGAAATCCCGCGCGTCGTATTCAAGACCCGTGATGGAGGTGACGGTTTTACCGGAAGAGAAAGATTCCAGTACGCCGAACGGATCGAAAGCGTTGTGGACCGCGGTTTGAAAACCGTTCCCATCGGTGATATACAGGCACGGCTCGTACGGGTGGCAGGTCAGGCGCAGATGCTTTCCGTCGGCGATCAGGTAGGGGCAGTCGTCCTGCTGGCCGAGAATGTAGCGCTCGTCCCGGTATACCACGACGGCTTTATGGATATTCCACGGCGGAACAAAGGGAGAGTTCGCTTTTTGGAGCAGCCCTTCGCGCTGTTCCGGCCTGACCTTGCCGTTGGCAATCGCCCGGTCAAGCAGGGCGGCGTATTCGTCCGCGTCGATCTCGTAAAAGGTTTGGGTGAACTTGCGCCAGTCGGATGGATCGTGATCGGTCCATACCATCAGGAACAATTTGCCGTCGTCGCCCCTGCCGACGGCTTTTTTCACATGCCGGCGGCATTGGTCGGTTTGCCGTTCGCCGTCAAAAGGCATTTCTTCTACCCAAAACCAGACGTCCCGGTTGTACCCGGAGCCTGCTTTCATCTCTTTCACAACGGATTCTCCTTTTTGCCGCGCCCGGCGCGGGTCCTCAAGCGACGCCCCTCTTATGGATCGGGCGGGGCCTCTGTTTCTATTATATATAAACCTCCGGCCCCGGTCAATCGTTTCTTTTGCGGCGGCAAAAGATCGGCTGCGAAAAAAGATGCGGATCCCATTGACAAAAAAGCCGGAATATGCTATACTCTTTCCAAAGACAGATCTTTAAGTCGATACTGCGATATCGGCAAGACGAAGTCATCATCAACCCGCCTTTCAGGTGCGTTTTGTGTTGCTTTCAGCCTTGCCGGTGCGCAAGGCTTTCTTTATGGTAAAGGAGAATGAACATGGCGGGGGCTGCAAACATAACGGTTTTCCAATCGGGCCGTTTTGAATCGTTTTCTCCCGCGCTTGATCCGGCGCTGTTTTCTTCTCTTGATAACGTCATTGTTTTTCCCGGCTTTTGCGACGTGCATGTGCATTTTCGCGAGCCGGGTTTTTCTTATAAAGAAACCATACGGTCCGGCACCATGGCCGCCGCCCGCGGCGGATATACCGCGGTTTGTACCATGCCGAACGTCAATCCGGTCCCGGATACGGTGGAACACCTGAACCGGCAGCTGGAAATCATCCGGCGGGACGCCCGGGTCAAGGTGTATCCGTACGGCTCCGTGACCGTCGGGCAGATGGGGGAGGAGCTTTCGGATCTTGAGGGGTTGGCGCCTTACGTGATCGCTTTTTCGGATGACGGGAAAGGCGTTCAGTCGGAAGAACTCATGAGGGCCGCCATGCTGCGGGCCAAACAGGCGGGGAAAATGATCGTGGCCCATTGCGAGGACAACAGGCTGTTGGCGGGCGGCTACATTCACCGGGGCGCGTATGCGCAGGCGCATCACCACAAAGGGATTTGTTCCGAAAGCGAATGGGGCCCCATTCAAAGGGACCTGCGCCTGGCTAAGGAGACGGGCTGCGAGTATCACGTGTGCCATATCTCCTGCAAAGAGAGCGTGGCGCTGATCCGGCAGGCCAAAAAAGAAGGCGTCCGCGTCACCTGCGAAACGGCGCCGCATTACCTGCTGTTGAGCGAAAACGATCTGAAAGAAGACGGGCGTTTCAAAATGAACCCGCCCCTGCGCACGCCGGCGGACCGCGCCGCGTTGATCGAAGGCCTGCTGGACGGGACGATCGATATGATCGCGACCGACCACGCGCCGCACAGCCGGGAGGAAAAAAGCAAGGGCTTGCAGGGCAGCGCCTTCGGCGTGGTCGGGCTGGAAACGGCGTTCCCCGTTTTGTATACCGGACTTGTCAAAACCCGCATCCTCCCGCTGGAAAAACTGATCGATCTGCTTTGTTTTCAACCGAGAAAGCGGTTCGGTATTCCGCTGGAAAACGAGTGGACGGTGTGGGATCTGAACAAAGAAACGGCGATCGAGCCGGACGCCTTCCTTTCCATGGGCAAAGCGACCCCGTTCGAGGGGATGAAAGTATATTCCGAATGTGTTTTGACCGCCGTGAACGGCAAAGTCATTTACAGAAAATAAAATCAGCGAAGCGGGAGGAATCCAAATGGCAAAGAGAACGGATATAAAAAAGGTACTGATCATCGGCTCCGGCCCTATCGTTATCGGGCAGGCCGCCGAGTTTGATTACGCGGGCACGCAGGCCTGCCTGGCGTTAAAAGAGGAGGGGTACGAAGTCATCCTCTGCAACTCGAATCCCGCGACTATCATGACCGACACCTCGATTGCGGACAAGGTGTATATGGAGCCGCTGTCCCTCGAATACGTCGCGAAGATCCTGCGGTACGAAAGGCCGGACGCGATCGTGCCGGGCATCGGCGGGCAGACCGGGCTGAACCTTGCCATGCAGCTGGAAAAGAAAGGGATCCTGAAAGAGTGCGGCGTGCAACTTTTGGGCACCAGCAGCGAAAGCATCGAAAAAGCGGAGGACCGGGCGCTTTTCAAAGAGATGTGCCGCTCCATCGGGGAGCCCACCATCCCCTCCGAAATCACCTATCACATCGAGGAAGCGAAGGCGGCCGCGGAACGGATCGGCTATCCGGTAGTGCTTCGTCCCGCATTCACTCTGGGCGGCACCGGCGGAGGCTTTGCCAACAACGAGGAGGAACTTGTCGAAATCGCCGCCAACGGTTTCAAACTGTCCCCCGTCCATCAGGTACTGGTCGAAAAAAGCGTAAAAGGGTATAAAGAGATCGAGTTTGAAGTGATGCGTGACTCCAACGACAAGGCCATTACCATTTACGGCATGGAAAACGTGGACCCCGTCGGTGTACATACCGGGGATTCCATTGTGGTGGCGCCGATCCTCTCGCTGTCCGCCGGCGACCTGAAAATGCTCAACGACAGCGCCATCAAGATCATCCGCGCGCTGAAAATCGAGGGCGGATGCAACGTTCAGTTCGCCTTGAACCCCGATTCCAGCGAATATTATCTGATCGAGGTCAACCCCCGGGTATCCAGGTCATCCGCCCTGGCGTCCAAGGCAAGCGGATACCCGATCGCAAGGGTGACGGCGAAAATCGCCCTCGGGATGGCGCCGGAAGATATACCGGTCGCGGGCGGAACGGCCGCGAAAGAGCCGAGCCTCGATTATATCGTCGCAAAGTTTCCGCGGTTTCCGTTTGACAAGTTTACGTCCGCGCCCAACACGCTGGGCACGCAGATGAAGGCGACCGGCGAAGTCATGGGTATCGGGTCCACGTTGGAGGAATGTATGCTCAAATCGGTCCGTTCGCTGGAAACGGGCGTCTGTCACTTCCATCTGGCAAAGTTTGACGCATACTCCGACAAAGAACTTTTCGACTATATCTCCGAGTTCAAAGACGACAACATTTACGCGGTGACGGAGCTGCTGCGCAGAGGGGCTTCCGTCGAGGCGCTGCACAGGGCGACCATGATCACGGAGCTGTTCCTGGAGTCCCTGCAGCGCATCGTGGAAGAGGAGACCGAGCTCAAACAAAACGTCAAAAACGTGCAAGTGCTGAAAAAGGCCAAAAAAATGGGCTTCTCCGACCGGTATATTGCGGCCTTGTGGCATATGGACGAAACGGAACTGTATCGGCTCAGAAAAGAAAACCGGATCGTGCCGGTCTTCCGAATGGTGGATACGCTGCACACCGGCACATACATTCCCTATCTGTATTCCTCCTATACCGGGGAGAACCAGTCACGGCTGACCGATAAGAAAAAGATAGTCGTATTAGGGGCCGGACCGATCCGGATCGGGCAGGGTGTGGAGTTTGACTATTCCACGGTGCACGCCGTTCAGACCATCAAACGGGCCGGGTACGAGGCCATTATCATCAACAACAACCCGGAAACCGTTTCCACGGATTACACGACCGCGGATAAACTGTATTTCGAGCCGCTGACGCCGGAAGACGTCATGGCGATCCTCGATTTTGAGCAGCCGGAAGGCGTCATCGCATCTCTCGGCGGACAAACCGCCATCAATCTGGCACAGCCTTTGATGAACAGGGGCGTCAAAATCATCGGCACGGATTGCGAAGCGATTGAAAAAGCGGAAAACAGAGACAGTTTTGAAAAAATACTGGAAGAGCTGCACATCCCCCAGCCGAAAGGCCGCGCCGTGACGAAGATCGAGGACGGCGTGCGGGCGGCGGACGAGATCGGATACCCGGTGCTGGTTCGGCCTTCGTTTGTGTTGGGCGGCCGGGCCATGCAGATCGTCACCAATGAGGAACAGCTGCGCCGTTATCTGAAAACCGCGGTGGAGATCGACAGCGACAAGCCCGTGCTGGTCGACCAGTACATCGAGGGCAAGGAGGTCGAGGTGGACGCCATTTGCGACGGCAGGGACGTCTTTGTGCCCGGGATCATGGAGCTGGTGGAGAGGACCGGCATACACTCGGGCGACTCGATCAGCGTATATCCCACCTTCAGCATCTCCGATAAGGTAAAGGGCGTTATTTTGCAGTATGCCAAAAAACTGGGGCTGGGCATCGGCATCGTCGGGCTGTATAACATTCAGTTCATCGTGGACAAGCAGGACCACGTCTATATCATCGAAGTCAATCCGCGTTCGTCCAGAACGGTCCCGTTTCTGTCCAAATCGACCGGGTTCAGCCTGGCCGATATCGCCACAGAGGTGATCCTGGGCAAATCCCTGAAGGAGCAGGGGATCTTTGACCTGTATCCGCCGGAAAAGAAACGCTGTTACGTGAAGGTGCCGGTGTTTTCCTTTAATAAGATCAAAGGGCTGGACGCATACCTTTCGCCCGAGATGAAATCCACCGGCGAAGCGATCGGGTATGACGATAAGATGAACAGAGCCTTGTATAAGGCGCTGCAGGCGGCGGGGATCCATTTGCAGAATTACGGTACCGTGTTTGTGACCGTCGCCGATAAAGATAAAAACGAAGCGCTGCCGCTCATCCGCCGGTTTTATAACCTCGGGTTCAATATTCAGGCGACGGCGGGTACGGCCAGGTTCCTGAAAGAAAACGGGATCCGCACCCACGTGTTGAAGAAGATCAGCGAGGACCCGGACGAGATCCCCAACGCGCTGCGTCAGGGCCATATCGCTTACATCATCAACACAAGGAACATAGGATCTTCCGCCGTGGCGAGCGACGGGCAAAAGATACGCCAGCTTTCCACCGAAAACAACGTGATGATCTTTACCTCTCTCGACACGGTCCGGGTCCTTCTGGACGTGCTGGAAGAAACGACCTTGACCATCTCCACCATAGATTCCTGACGGGAGGCAGTAGGGTACTGTGATGAAAGACGGTATTTATACCATTGCGGAAAACAGTTTGATCGCCGCCGGCGTGTACAAGCTGCGCCTGGTCGGGGACGTGAGCGAGATCCGTAAGCCCGGGCAATTTATCAATATCAGACTTCCCGGCTTTTATTTGCGCCGCCCGCTTTCGGTATGCGACGTGGATCACGGCGCCGGCTGTGTGACCGTCGTCTACAAAGTTGTCGGCAAAGGGACTCAGGCGCTCAGTCAGCTCGGCACGGGGGAGACCCTGCAGGTTTTGTCCGGCCTGGGGAACGGGTACGACGTATCCGTCGCCGGTGACAAACCGCTGCTGATAGGCGGCGGAGCGGGGGTCCCTCCGCTGTATTTCCTGGCAAAGACGCTGAAAGATATGGGGAAGGACGTCGCGGTCGTCCTCGGCTTTAATACAAAAGACGAGGTGTTTCTTGAAAAGGAGTTCAGGGCGCTGGGATGCCGCGTGACCGTGACGACCGTCGACGGCAGCTACGGCGTCAAAGGCTTTGTGACGGACGCCTTGCCGGCCGCCTACTCCTGCTTTTATACCTGCGGGCCGGAGCCGATGCTCAAAGCGGTCTGGAAGACCGCTCAAACCGGCGGACAGTTTAGCCTGGAAGAGAGGATGGGCTGCGGGTTCGGTGCCTGTATGGGGTGCAGCTGCCGGACAAAGACGGGCTACAAGAGGATCTGCAAAGAGGGCCCCGTGTTCAATAAGGAGGAGATCCTATGGGAGGATTGAGCGTCGATCTGTGCGGTATCCGGTTGGATAACCCCGTCATCCCGGCGTCCGGGACGTTCGGCTACGGATACGAGTTTGCCGCTTATTACGACATCAACGTGCTCGGGACCTTTTCTTTCAAAGGTACGACGAGGGAGCCCCGCTTCGGCAATCCCACCCCGCGGATCGCCGAATGCACCGCCGGTATGATCAACGCCGTGGGGCTTCAAAACCCGGGCGTCGATCAGGTGATACGGGAAGAGCTGCCCAGGTTGAAACAGTGTTTTCATAAGAAGGTGATGGCGAACGTCAGCGGTTTTTCGTTGGAGGACTACGCCTATACCTGCGAAAAGCTGGACCGGGAAGAACAGGTCGGGTGGCTGGAGGTCAATATCAGCTGCCCGAACGTGCACGGCGGCGGCATGAGTTTCGGAACCAGCCCGGACACGGCGGCGGCGGTGGTCCGGGCGGTCAAATCGGTGACCAAAAAGCCGGTGATTATGAAGCTTTCCCCGAACGTGACGGATATTGTCGCCATTGCGGTTGCTTGTGAAAAAGCCGGGGCGGACGGCATCAGCCTGATCAACACGCTGCTCGGCATGCGGATTGACATCAGGACCGGAAAGCCCGTCATTGCAAACAAAATGGGCGGTTTTTCGGGCCCCGCCGTTTTTCCCGTCGCCCTGCGCATGGTGTATCAGGTGGCCAACGCCGTTTCCGTCCCGGTGATCGGTATGGGCGGCGTCGCTTCGGCCGAAGACGTGATCGAAATGATGCTGGCCGGCGCGACGGCGGTGGAGGTCGGCACGGCCAACCTGGTGGATCCGGCCGCCTGTCTGCACATCATCCGGGATCTGCCGGCTGTGATGGAAAAACTTCATATGGATCGTTTAAGCGATATCATCGGAGGTGCCGCTCGCAATGGGTAAGGACGTGATTGTGGCTTGCGATTTTGCAAGCGCGGAAGATACGTTCCGCTTTTTGGAACGGTTTCAAGGAAGAAAGCCGTTTGTCAAGATCGGCATGGAACTGTTTTATGCGCAGGGGCCGTCTATTGTGACGCGCCTGAAAGAAAGAGGGCATAAAATATTCCTGGACCTGAAACTGCACGATATTCCGAACACGGTCAAAAAAGCCATGTCGGTTTTGTCAAGGCTGGATGTGGATATCTGCAACCTGCATGCGGCCGGCACCAAAGCCATGATGCGCGCGGCGCTGGAAGGTCTGACCCGCCCCGACGGGACCCGGCCTTTGCTCATAGCCGTGACACAGCTGACTTCGACAGACCAAAAGACGATGGAAGAGGACCTGCTGATTCATGACAGTATGGACCGGGTCGTGCTGCATTACGCGAGGAACGCCAAAGAATCCGGCCTGGACGGTGTGGTTTGCTCCCCGTGGGAGGCAAAAGAGGTACACGCCTGCTGCGGAAGGGACTTTTTGACCGTGACGCCCGGCATCCGGTTTGCCGACGGCGACGCCGGCGACCAGAAGAGGATCATGACGCCGGCGGCCGCGCGGCAGATCGGTTCGGATTATATCGTGGTCGGCAGACCCGTTACGGCGGCGGCGGATCCGGTGGCGGCATACGAGCGCTGCATAAAAGAGTTTGTCGACGGAACCGGCGCAGGCCGGTTGTAAAGGAGAGAAAAATCAGATGGAAAGCAAAGAGCGCATAGCAAAGGATCTGCTGGATATCAAAGCCGTCTTTTTCCGGCCTGACGAGCCATTCCTTTGGGCCAGCGGGATCAAAAGCCCGGTATACTGTGACAACCGCCTGACTTTGACCGACACGAGGGTCAGGGCCGACGTGGAAAACGGTCTGGCGGAATTGATCCGGGCGCATTATCCTCAGGCCGAGGTACTCATGGGCACGTCGACGGCCGGCATCGCCCACGCGGCCATCACGGCGCATATCCTGAACCTTCCGATGGGGTACGTCCGTTCTTCTTCCAAAGATCACGGCAGGCAGAACCGTATAGAAGGGAAGCTGGAAAAAGGGCAGAAGGTCGTCGTGGTGGAGGACCTGATATCCACCGGCGGCAGCGTGATCGACGTCGTGGAAGCGCTGCGGGAAGCCGGAGCACAGGTGCTGGGCATCGTTTCGATCTTTACATACGGCATGAAAAAAGGGCTGGACCGCTTGCGGGAGGCCGGCGTCCGGAACGTTTCCCTGACGGATTTTGACGGCATCGTAGAGGTTGCCGGCCGGGAAGGTTACATTAAAAACGACGACATCAAACGGTTGATCGCTTTCCGCGACAATCCGTCGGATGAAAGCTGGATGGGTGAAGCAAAATGAGAAGTGTGATCGATACGCTCGATCTATCTGTGGAAGAGATAGACGAACTGATCGCGACGGCGCTGGATATGATCCAAAACCCCGCCGCCTACGAGCAGGCTTGTAAAGGGAAAAAACTGGCCACTTTGTTTTTTGAGCCTTCCACAAGGACCCGGCTGAGTTTTGAGGCGGCCATGTATGAACTGGGCGGCCACGTGCTGTCCATGCCGGATGCGGCCTCCTCCTCCATCGCCAAAGGGGAGAGCGTGGCGGATACCGCCAAGGTGATCAGCCATTTGGCGGATATCATCGTGATACGCCATCCGAAAGAAGGGGCCGCCCTGGTGGCGGCCCGGAACGCTTCCGTCCCGGTTATCAACGCCGGCGACGGAGGGCATTTTCACCCCACGCAGACGCTGGCGGATCTGCTGACCATTTATCAGAAGAAAGGCGGGTTCCGCCATCTGACGGTCGGACTGTGCGGAGATCTGAAATACGGCAGGACGGTTCATTCGCTGATTTCGGCGTTGTCGCGCTATGACGATATTCATTTCGTTTTCATCGCGCCGGATGAATTGCAGCTGCCCGATTATGCGAAAAGGAATATCTCTTTTTCTCAGACGAATGCTTTGGAAGAAGCTTTGCCGCGGCTGGATATCCTTTATATGACGCGCATCCAACGGGAACGCTTTCAGGATAAGACCCAGTATGAACGGCTGAAAAACAGTTATATTCTGGACGCTGACAAGATGAAACTCGCTAAGCCGGATTGCATTGTGATGCATCCGCTGCCGCGGGTCAATGAGATCAGCGTGGACGTGGATCGCGATCCGCGGGCCTGCTATTTCGACCAGGTATATTACGGCAAATATATGCGTATGGCGCTGATTCTGAAACTGTTGAACGGTACAACGGACGGGAAGGCGGAAAGCCCTGCGCAAGAGGCAACGCGCGCATGCGCCAACCCGCGCTGTATTACGACGGCCGAGCCGGGCTTGCCGCCCCTGTGCAAGCGCGGCGAGGACGGCAAAACGCGCTGCCTGTATTGCGAAGCGGAAGTCGGCGGATGACGGGCCGGCCGGCTGTAAAAGAACAAGAAGATCCCCGTCCGGACCGGGCGGGGATTTCTGTGCCGGAAGTATAGGATACCCCCGCAGCGGATCTTTCCACAGCAAAAGGCACTTGCTTTCGCAAGTGCCTTTTTTTGGTGGAGACGAAGAGGATCGAACTCTCGACCTTACGGATGCGAACCGTACGCTCTCCCGAGAGACACGGTTACACACCTCCAAAAAGCTACAGCAAAAAACACTATCTTTCGCCTTTCATCATATTCACATTTTTATCCGGCCAAGACAGATATTGAAAATTATAATCCGCAAGTTATTCTTTTGCAGCGCTTTGCGCTGCAATAATCATAAAAATTGCGTTTGCCGCCGCCCGTCATGAATTCAACTGTTTGAAATTCGCGGCATTGGACTGATAGAGGTTTTTGAATACCTTGAAATTGCGCTCATATACTTCTTTATTGTCAGGATCCGGAGTGTAAGTATGGTTTGCTTTAACGAGCCTGCGAGATAATGCAAGCACGTCCTCGCCGTTAATACCCGCCGCCACTACAAGAGCAGCCCCGACAGCTCCGGCCTCCTGCGCGTTGTTTACCGTTTCGATCGTCCGTCCGGTGATATCCGACAGAATCTGACTTATGACCGGAGACAGCGCTCCGCCGCCGACGAACCGGATCGTATCGGATGTTTTGACCTTTTTCTCAACACTTTCCAGAAGCCAGCGCAGGTGATAGCATATGCCCTCCAAAACCGCGCGGATCATATCCCGTTTGCCGGTGTCGATCCTGATATTG
>JAFWVC010000090.1 GCA_017518415.1 Clostridia bacterium | reverse complement strand
TCGTCGGTCGTGCGCTGCTCCCGCGCCAGTACCGGATACACGCCCCACGACAGCGACAGCTGGTGGAAGGTCTTGAGTTCCGGCGTGGCGGCCACGATCGGCTCGTACGGGCGGAACTTGGACATGCGCCGGGCGGTGGTGCCGCTTTTGGTCACCGCAATGATGGCCTTGGCGTGACTGTCCCGGGCGGTGGTGCAGGTCGCGTCGCAGATGGCGTTGGTCACGTCGGAAAAATCCACGTCGTGCCCGAGCCCGGCGTATACGTTCATGGCGAAGGCGTCCTTTTCCGCCTGCTCGGCGATGGTCGCCATCACCTGCACCGCCTGTACCGGGTACTTGCCCATCGCGCTCTCGCCGGAAAGCATGACCGCCGAGGTGCCGTCGAACACGGCGTTGGCCACGTCGGTGATCTCGGCGCGGGTCGGCGTCGGGCTGGATACCATGGATTCGAGCATCTGGGTGGCGGTGATAACCATCTTGCCGGATTGATAGCAGCGGCGGATGAACCGCTTCTGGATGCCGGGCAGCCGCTCGTACGCCACTTCGACGCCCATGTCGCCGCGGGCGACCATGATGCCGTCGGCTTTGGCCAGGATGCTGTCGAAGTTCTCGATGCCCTCGCTGTTCTCGATCTTGGCGATAATGCGGATGCTGTGCCCGCCGTTATAATCCAGGAACTTGCGCAGCATGACAACATCCTGCTCACTGCGCACAAAGGAGGCCGCCACAAAATCCACGTCCATCTCGATGCCGAACAGCAGGTCCGCTTTGTCCTGCTCGCTCATATACGGCATATCGATGTGCATCGAAGGCACGTTCAGACTCTTGCGGTCAGACACTACGCCGCCGTGCACCACGCGGCACACCGCCTGCTCGACGCCGGGCGTCTCCACCCGCATTTCGATATGGCCGTCGTCAAGCAGAATGCGCTGGCCGGCCTTCATCTGCGGAATCAGGTCCGGATAACTCAGCGATACGCGGGTGCTGTCGCCGACCACCGGCTCCGCCAGCAGGGTGAAGGTGTCGCCGTCCTTCAGCGTCACGCGGCCGTTTTCAAAGGTTTTCAGCCGGATCTCGGGGCCTTTGGTGTCCAGCATCACCGCCGCCGGCAGACCGAGGCTGTCCCGGACTTTGCGGAAGGTGTCGATCATTTTTTTATGGCTTTCATGCGACCCGTGGGAAAAGTTCAGCCGGGCGACGTTCATCCCCGCCAGCAGCAGGCTGCGGATGGTTTCCTCATCGCTGCTTGCCGGGCCCAGTGTACAAACGATCTTCGTTTTTCTCATTTGACGTTCTCCTTCACTTGTATATCCGTTGTCGGCCATTCCGCCGATAAAAGACGAATCCATTCATCCTGCTGCGCCGCCTGCAGCGTCACGTGCAACGCCCCGTCCCGGCGCACCGCCTGCAGGGCGGATGGACACACGCCGGCCAAAGACAGAAAAGACGCCAACCGCCGCAAAGCATCCGGATCATCCGGCAGCGTCAGCCGGCACACCGTTTCTCCGTCCGGCAGCGGCGCCGCCGGAGGGGAAAGCCGCTGATATTGCTGCGCCCGGGACAGGTCCATCAGGCAGGCGAACAGGATGGCTGCCGCATCCCGCCGGGCAGGCGGGACCTGCTGCCGTACCCCGTCGAGCACCTGCTGCTCACGGGACGCCTGAAGTACCGGCAGCCCCTGCTGCCGCTTCTGTTCCGCTACCTCGTCGGTCAGATCCATCCGCCGGCTGATCAGGTCGGCCAGTTCCCGATCGATCTGATCAATGGCGGCACGCGCTTGCGCCAGCGTCATATTTCATCCCTCCAGCAGCACGTCCAGCAGGCCGAAGGCCATAAGCGCCTCGGCCACCGGCAGCGCCCGCAGCGCAATGCAGGGATCATGCCGGCCGGTGATGCGTATCGTGGTGTTTTCCCCTTTTTCCAACGAGACGGTTCGTTGTTCCCGCCCGATGGAGGGGGTCGGTTTTACGGCCAGCCGGGCCGTGATGGGCATGCCGTTGGTCAGCCCGCCGAGCAGGCCGCCGTTGTGGTTGCTCTCGGTCACGATACGGCCGTCGTGCATCTGGTATGGATCGTTCGCCTCGCTGCCGCGCATGCCGGCCAGGGCGAACCCGTCGCCGAAACTGACGCCCTTGACCCCCGGAATACCGAAGAAAAGCGCCGCCAGGCGGTTTTCGATGCCGTCGAAGATGGGATTCCCCACCCCGCACGGCATGCCCGTCGCCGCAACTTCCAGAATCCCGCCGACGCTGTCCTGCGCGGCCGCGGCCTGCGCGATGGCGGCGCGCATCGTCTTTTCGTGCGCCGGGCAAAGCAGCGGGAACGGCTGCGCGGACAGTTCCTCCAACTGCGCGCCGGTAACGGTCATCGGGTCGATCGGCGTGTCGTCGATGCCGGCGATCTGCGCCAGATGGCCGCCCACAACAACGCCGCGGCTGCGCAAAATCTGCCGGCAGAGAGCCCCCGCGAACACCATCGGCGCCGTCAACCGGCCGCTGAAATGGCCGCCGCCGCGCATATCGGCAAAACCGTCGTACCGCACCGCCGCCGGATAATCGGCGTGGCCGGGACGGGGCGTGTCCGCCAGCGCGGCATAATCCGCCGAATGCGGATCCTGATTATCGATCACGCAGCATACCGGCGCACCGGTAGTCACCCCGTCCATCACACCGGAAAGGATGCGGGGAATATCCTCCTCCTTGCGGGCGGTAGCGGCGGGGTCCTGCCCCGGCGCCCGGCGGCGCATCTGCTGCATCAGCTGCCCGGCGTCGATCCACTCGCCGGCCGGCAGCCCGTCGACTACGCAGCCGATCGCGCGGCCGTGGCTCTCCCCGAATATCGAAAGCTTTAACCGGTTACCGATCATCGACGACATGGCAGTTTCCTCCGATCCGCTGATACGTCTCAAAAAACGACGGCCAGCTTTTGTTTACGCTTTCCGGGTCGGTCACGGTGACCGGGCCGGCGGCGTACAGCGCGGCCACCGCCGCACTCATCACCATCCGGTGATCGCCGAAACCGTCCAACCGGGCCGGCCGGAACCGGTCGACCCCGGTGATCTCCAAAAAATCTTCCCCTTCCCGCACGGGAACGCCCAGGCGGCGCAGGTTGGCTGCGGCCGCGGCCAACCGGTCGCTCTCTTTGAGCCGCAGCCGGCCGGCATGCATAATGCGGGTCGTCCCTTCGGCCGCGCCGGCCAGCACGGCCAGCACCGGCACCAGGTCCGGAATATCGGCCGCGTCGACGTCGATTGCGCGCAGCGGCGCGCGCACGGCGGAAATGCCCTGCGGCCCTTCCATGACATCGGCCCCGAAGGCGCGCAGCAGGGGCACGATGCGCGCGTCCCGCTGGCAGGAATCCGTCCGCAGGCCCTGCACCGTCACGCGGCCGCCCAAAGCGCCCGCCGCCAGCAGAAAAGCCGCCTGCGACCAGTCCCCTTCCACCGTGTACGAAGACAGCGTATACGCGCCCGGGCAGACCTCAAACCCCTCCGGCGTACGCTGTGCACGGATGCCGGCCGCCCGGAGGGTCTGCAGCGTCATATCGGCGTACCCGGCGGACTGCTCCGGCGTCGTGAGCCGTATGGTTCCACCCGCCGCGCACAGCGGCAGGGCCAACAGCAGGCCGGACACGAACTGGCTGGAGACGTCGCCCGGAATTTCGAACGAACCGCCGTGCAGCCGGCCGCCGATTTGCAGCGGCAGCTGCTGCGCCCCGGCGTAACGCCACGTCACGCCGTGCGGCGGCAGGCAGGCGGCGTACACCTGCAGCGGGCGCTGCGGCAGCCGGCCACGGCCGGTCAGCGTCGCCGTCACGCCGCAAGCCGCCAGTACCGGCAGCAGCAGGCGCAGCGTGGTCCCGCTCTCCCCGCAGTCGATGACCGGGGACGGCGGGCACGCCGCGGAAAACAGCCCGACCGTATCGCCCCGCACAACGGTTTGTACGCCGAGCGCCGGCAAAGCGCCGCGTGTGGCCGACAGGTCCTGCGACCACTCCCCGATGCCGGAGACCGTACAGTGCGCGGCGGTGCCGCGCACCGAAAGCGCACCGGCCAACAGGGCGCGGTGCGCATCCGATTTGGAGGCAGGGGCCCGCACGGTCCCGTTCACGGCCGCCGGACAGATCTGCATCGCCATCGGTTTTCCCTCCTCAAAAGCCAGGAAAGCCCGCCTGCCAGCAGGCGAGCCCCTTGCCTGACGTCAGGCCTTCAAGGCCGCGTCCATTTTATCCAGTTGGCGGGTCAGTTCCGCCGGCAGACGGTCGCCGAACCGGGCGTAAAACGCGCGGATACCGTCGACTTCCTGCAGCCACAGGCCCTTATCCACGTTGAGGATGCCGGCCAGCGTGTCGCGCGACACGTCCAGGCCCTCCCGATTGATGTCGTCCACGTGCGGCACATAGCCGATCGCCGTTTTGCGGGCGCCGACCTTGCCTTCGCAGCGGGCCAGGATCCATTCCAGCACGCGCAGGTTGTCGCCGAAGCCGGGCCACAGGAAGTTCCCCTCGTCGTCGGTGCGGAACCAGTTGACGTGGAAGATTTTGGGCGCCTTGTCGCCCAGTTTGCGGCCCATATCGAGCCAATGCGCCCAGTAATCGGCCATGTGATACCCGCAGAAGGGCAGCATCGCCATCGGGTCGCGGCGCACCACGCCGACCGCGCCGGTCGCGGCCGCCGTCGTTTCGGACGCCATGATCGAGCCGACGAACACGCCGTTGTTCCAATCCTCCGACTGATAGACCAGCGGAGCCGTACGGGCGCGGCGGCCGCCGAAGATGATCGCGGAGATCGGCACGCCCTCGGGGCTGTCAAACTTCGGCGACACGCAGGGGCAGTTCTTAGCCGGCGCCGTAAAGCGGGAGTTGGGGTGCGCCCCCTTGGAGCCGTCGGTACTATCCCACTTTTCGCCCTTCCAGTTCAGGGCGTTCCTGGGCGGATTTTTATCCAGCCCTTCCCACCAGACGGTATTGTCGTCCAAGTTGTGGGCCACGTTGGTGAAAATAGTTCCCCGCCGGGTCGAAGCCAGCGCGTTGGGGTTGGATTTTTCGTTGGTGCCGGGAGCCACGCCGAAGAAGCCGTTTTCGGGGTTGCAGGCCCACAGCCGGCCGTCCGGGCCGATGCGCATCCAGGCGATGTCGTCCCCGACGCACCACACTTTATATCCTTTTTTGCGGTAGGTCTCCGGCGGAATGAGCATGGCAAGGTTGGTCTTGCCGCAGGCCGACGGGAAGGCGGCCGCCACGTACCGGATGTCACCCTTCGGGTCTTCCACGCCGAGGATGAGCATATGCTCCGCCATCCAGCCCTCTTTATGGCCGAGATAGGATGCGATGCGCAGCGCAAAGCATTTTTTGCCCAGCAGTACGTTGCCGCCGTACCCGGAGTTGACCGAGATAATGGTATCGTCCTGCGGGAAGTGGCAGATATACCGCTTGCTCTCATCAATGTCGCAGCGGCAATGCAGCCCGCGGATCCAGTCCGCGCTGTCGCCCAGCGCGTCGAGCACCGCCTGCCCGGCGCGGGTCATGATGACCATGTTCAGCACCACGTAGATGCTGTCCGTCACCTCGATGCCGTATTTGGCAAACGGCGAGCCGACGGGGCCCATGGAATACGGCAGCACATACATCGTGCGGCCCTGATAGCTGCCGCGGGCGATGTCTTCGAGCATTTTATAAGCGGCGGACGGCTCCATCCAGTGGTTGGTGGGGCCGGCGTCCTTCTCTTCCGGACAGCAGATGAAGGTGCGGTCCTCCACGCGCGCCACGTCGTTGACGGCGGTGCGGTGCAGGTAGCAGTCCGGCAGTTTTTCCTGATTCAGGCGGATCATTTCTCCGGTTCGGCAGCCCTCTTCACGCAGCGCGTCGATCTGCTCCTGCGAGCCGTCGATCCATACGACCTGCTGCGGCTTGACGAGGGCGATCATTTTGTCCACCCACGCCAGAACGGACGGATTTTTAGTCAGTGCTTTGCCAGTCATTGCAAGGTTCTCCTTTCCGATATCGGGACCGTTGTTGCGGTGCGAAAGCCAATTTTCTCTGTTTATCATTATACCGGAAAGCAACGGGTTTTGCAAGCCCTTTTCCAAAGTTTTTCCGCTCCCGGGATGACAAAAAATATCCGATTTTTCGGCAAAAGGCTTGCATTTTGCCCCCTCGTTGGTGTATCTTAAAAACAGAAACAGTTTAACAAGGATGTGACGTGTGATGAAAGACGGTTTTGTGCGCGTGGCGGCCGCCACCACGGCGATCCGCCCGGCGGATTGCGCCTATAACGCCGAACTGGTGCTGCGGCAGATCCGGCAGGCGCCGGAGGGGACGTCGGTGCTGGTCTTCCCCGAGTTGTGCCTGACCGGCAGCACCTGCGGCGACCTGTTCCGGCAGCCGACCCTGTGCCGGGCAGCAGAACTGGCGCTGCAGCATTTGCTGCGCCAGACGGCCGATTCCCCGCTGATCTTTGTCGTCGGCATGCCGGTAACGGTCGGCAGCGTACTGTACAGTTGCGCCGCCGTATGCCAGAGCGGGCTGGTGCTGGGCCTCGTACCCGGCCGGGTCCTGCCCGGCGGGCAGCCGCGCGGCTTCGGGCCCCGGCAGAACGCCGTCGTCTTTTTTGCCGGCCAGCAGGTGCCCTTCGGGCGGCTGCTGTTCACCTGCCGTTCCCTGCCGGCGCTGCGGCTGGGCGTGGCCATCGGGGAAGACCTTTGGGAGCCCGGGCTGGCCCTGCTGACGGGGGCCGGCGCCACTGTCATCGCCGCCCCTTACGCCGAGGCGGAATGCGTGACTCATCCGGCCTTCCGCCGCACGATGGTGCAGGTGCGTTCGGCCCGCCGCCGCTGCACCTGCGTATGCGCCGGCGCCGGCGAGGGCGAATCGTGCAGCGACGGTGTGTTCGCCGGCCGGAACATGATTTTCGAAAACGGCGTACTGCTGGCGGAAAGCCAGCCTTATACTACCGGGCTGATCTGCTCCGAAACCGACGTTGAGCGGCTGGCGTATGAACAGCGGCAGCGCCCGGCCGGCCCCGCCGGGCCGGAGGTGCAGACTGTCCCGTTCGACCTGCCTCTGGTCCCGCTGACGCTGACCCGCACCTTTGCGCCGCTGCCTTTTGTCCCGGAGGATCCGCAGGAGCGGCAGGCACGCTGCGAAGAGGTGCTGCGCATCCAGGCCGCCGGCCTGGCAAGCCGCCTGACCCACACCGGCGCCGGCGCCGTACTGGGCCTGTCCGGCGGGTTGGATTCGGCGCTGGCGCTGCTGGTCACGGTGCGTGCATACCAAACCCTGGGGCGCGACCCGGCCGGTATCCTGGCCGTGACGATGCCCTGCTTCGGCACCACTGACCGGACGCGCAACAACGCCTGCGCGCTGGCTGAAGCGGTCGGCGCCGGGCTGCGGACCATCTCCATCAAGGCGGCGGTACAGCAGCATCTGGCGGATATCGGCCACGACGGCACGCCCGACACGGCGTATGAAAACGCTCAGGCCCGGGAGCGCACTCAGGTGCTGATGGATCTGGCCAACCGCCACGGCGGGCTGGTCGTCGGCACCGGCGATCTGTCGGAGTTGGCGCTGGGCTGGGCCACCTTCAACGGCGACCACATGTCGATGTACGGTGTGAACGCCGGGGTTCCCAAGACGCTGGTGCGTCATCTGGTGGCGTATGAGGCGCAGCGCCTCGGCGGAGAAGCCGGCCGGGTCCTGCGCGACATTCTCGACACGCCCGTCAGTCCGGAACTGCTGCCGCCGCAGGACGGTCACATCGCCCAAAAGACGGAGCAGCTGGTCGGCCCCTACGAACTGCACGATTTCTTCCTGTATTACACGGTGCGTTTCGGCTATCCGCCGCACAAGGTGCTGCGGCTGGCGGAGCAGGCTTTTGCGGGCGCCTTTGAAAAAGAAGAAATCCGGCAGTGGCTGCGCACCTTCCTGCGGCGCTTCTTCGCGCAGCAGTTCAAGCGCAACTGCCTGCCGGACGGGCCCGGCGTCGGCAGCGTGTCCCTTTCTCCGCGGGGCGCCTGGCACATGCCGGCGGATGCTTCGGCCGCCGCCTGGCTGCAGGACGCGGAACCGCAATAATCCCGCTTTCCCGACAACAGCCCCGCGGGGCTGTTGTTTTTTTGTGTCCGCCCGGGCGGCAGCCCCGTTGACAATCTTTTTGCATGATGTTACAATAAACTTTGTTTATTTATTTTCCTTTTCAGGAGGCTCTTGGAATGATCAGACGCCTGGCCCGGTGTATCCGGGATTATAAAGCGCCGACAATCTGGACTCCGGTGCTGATTATAGGGGAAGCGATCCTGGAATCGCTCATTCCCTTTATCATTGCCGAGCTGGTCAATCAGATCAACGACGGCTGCCCCTTCGAGACCATCGTGCGCTACGGGTTGATCCTGTTCGGCATGGCCTGCCTGTCGCTGTGCTTCGGCGGGCTGGCCGGCTACACGGCGGCACGGGCGGCGGGCGGTTTTGCCAAAAACCTGCGGCATGATATGTACGCCTGCATCCAGCAGTATTCCTTCGGGAACATCGACCGGTTTTCCGCCTCCTCCCTCGTGACCCGTATGACGACCGATGTGCTGTACGTGCAGATGTCCTTCATGCAGATCATCCGCACGGCGGTGCGCTGCCCGCTGATGTTCATCTTTTCCATCGTGATGGCGTACGTCATGGGCGGCGCGCTGGCCACGATGTTCGTGGTGGTCGTACCCATCCTGCTGTTCGGTCTGCTGATGATCGCCCGCAAAGCCATGCCGGCTTTTCACCGGGTGTTCCGCAAATACGACCGGCTCAACGAAGCCGTGGAGGAAAACGTGCGCGCCATGCGCACCGTCAAAGGCTTCGCCCGCGAAGAATATGAGAAAGAAAAGTTCGCCGCCGCCTCTGACGATATCCGGCGCGACTTTACCCGGGCGGAACGCATCGTCGCGCTCAACTCGCCGCTGATGCAGTTCTGCATCTATTTCAATATGGTGGCCGTATTGTTCTTCGGCTCCCGCCTGATCATCTCCTCCACCGGCGCGGCCATCAACGTCGGGCAGCTGTCGTCGATGCTCACGTACGGCTTCCAGATCCTGATGTCGCTGATGATGCTGTCGATGGTGTACGTGATCCTCACCATTTCGGCCGAATCGGCGCACCGCATCCTCGAAGTACTCGAAGAGGTACCGGCCCTGCGCGACCCCGAAAATCCGGTGGAAACCGTACAGGACGGGTCGGTCGACTTTGACGGCGTCTGTTTCAAATACGCGCCCGATGCGGAAAAGGACACGCTGGCCGACATCCGGCTGCACATTGCGTCCGGGCAGACGGTCGGCATCCTCGGCGGCACGGGGTCGAGCAAATCCACTCTGGTGCAGCTGATCCCGCGGCTGTACGACGTCACGGCGGGCACCGTATCCGTCGGCGGGATCGACGTGCGCCGCTACTCGCTGCAAGCGCTGCGCGACCAGGTGTCGATGGTGCTGCAGAACAACCAGCTCTTTTCCGGCACGATCCGGGACAATCTGCGCTGGGGCAACCCGGACGCGACCGACGAGCAGATGGAACAGGCCTGCCGCATCGCCTGCGCCGATGATTTTGTGCGCGCCTTCCCGCAGGGGTACGACACAATGATCAGCCAGGGCGGCACCAACGTATCCGGCGGACAGAAGCAGCGGCTGTGCATTGCCCGCGCTCTGCTGAAAAAGCCGAAAATCCTGATCTTCGACGACTCCACCAGCGCGGTCGACACCAAGACCGACGCGCACATCCGCGCCCAGCTGGCGCAGGCCCTGCCGCAGACGACCAAGATCATCATCGCGCAGCGCATCGCCTCGGTACAGCAGGCGGACCTGATCGTGATCATGGACGGCGGGCGGATCACCGCCACCGGCACCCACGATCAGCTGCTGCAAACCTGCCAGATTTATCAGGACCTGTGGGCCCAGCAAACGGGAGGTGCAACGGCATGAAAAAAGACCGTGCTCCCGCCCGGCCGGCCGGCCGGAACCCGCTGCTGCGCGCCGTCGGCTCGCTGCGCCGGGCCTACCCGGTGCTGTTGCCGCTGACGATCGTGTGCATCATCTTCTCCGCCATCGTATCCTCCATCCCGGCGTTGTTTATCCAGCGGGTCATTTCGATCATCGAGCGGTACGTGGATTCCGGCGACTGGGCCGGCGCGTCGGCCGAGATCATGCCGATGATCCTGGTCCTGATCGGGCTGTACGTGCTGTCGCTGCTGTCCACCTTTACCCAGACGCAGCTGCTGGCCTATATGACGCAGGGCTACCTGTATAAAATGCGCTGCCGGATGTTCAACGGCATGCAGAACCTGCCCGTGCGGTACTTTGACACCCATAAGCACGGCGATATCATGAGCCACTATACCAACGATATCGACACGCTGCGCCAACTGGTGTCCCAATCCCTGCCGGCGCTGCTGCAGGCCGGAGTGGTCGTGCTGGTGGTATTCTTCATCATGTTGTGGTTCTGCGGCTGGCTGACGCTGCTGATCCTGCTGGGCGTCGGGGCGATGTTCCTGGTATCACGCAAGGTCGGCGGCGGTTCCGCCCGCTTCTTTGTCCGGCAGCAGCAGACGCTGGGCAAGGCCGAAGGCTATGTGCAGGAGATGATGAACGGCCTGAAGGTCATCAAAGTGTTCTGCCACGAAGAACAGAGCCAGCAGGGCTTTGACGCCGTAAATGAAGAACTGTTCGGCGACAGCTTCCGCGCCCACGCGTACGCCAATATGCTCGGCCCGCTGATCATGAACATCGGCAACGTGCTCTATGTGCTGACCGCCATGTGCGGAGGCCTGCTGCTGTTGTTCAACGTGCCCAACATCAGCCTGTCCGGCATGCCGATCGCCATCAGCATCGTCGTGCCGTTCCTGAACATGACCAAACAGTTTACCGGCAACGTCAACCAGGTCTCGCAGGAGATCAGCTCCATCGTCATGGCCTCGGCCGGCGCCGGCCGCATCTTTGCCCTGATGGATCAGCCGCCTGAAACGGACGAGGGGTACGTCACGCTGGTCAACGCCACCGTCGACCCGGACGGTACCGTGCACGAAAGCGCCGCACGCACCGGTCGCTGGGCGTGGAAGCACCCCCATCAGGCCGACGGCAGCGTGACCTACACGCTGCTGCAGGGCGACGTGCGCCTGACCGACGTCGATTTTGCCTACGTGCCGGAAAAGCCGGTGCTGCACAACGTCACCGTCGTGGCCGAACCCGGCAAAAAGGTGGCCTTTGTCGGCGCCACCGGAGCGGGCAAGACCACCATCACCAACCTGATCAACCGGTTTTACGACATTGCCGACGGCAAGATCCGCTACGACGGTATCAATATCAACAAAATTAAAAAGGCGGACCTGCGCCGCTCGCTCGGCGTGGTCCTGCAGGACACCAACCTCTTCACCGGCACCGTCATGGACAATATCCGCTACGGCAACCTGGATGCCGACGACGAGGCGTGCATACAGGCGGCCCGGCTGGCCGGCGCGGACGACTTTATCTCCCGGCTGCCGCAGGGCTACCGCACGCTGCTGACCAACAACGGCGCCAACCTGTCGCAGGGGCAGCGGCAGCTGCTGGCCATCGCCCGCGCCGCCGTGGCCGACCCGCCGGTCATGATCCTCGACGAGGCGACCTCCTCGATCGACACGCGCACCGAGGTGATCGTCCAGCGCGGGATGGACCGGCTGATGAAGGGCCGCACGGTGTTCGTCATCGCCCACCGCCTGTCGACGGTGCAGAACGCCGACGACATCATGGTGCTCGACCACGGGCGCATCATTGAGCGGGGCAACCATCAGGCCCTGCTGGAACAAAAGGGCGTGTACTATCAGTTGTACACCGGCGCGTTTGAATTGGAATAAAAGGAGAAATGACTATGAAAAAAATCTTGGCCGTCGCGCTGTTGGGCGTTTTTCTGCTGCTGAGCGTCACCGGGGCGCTGCCCGCGGCCGCCGCCGAATCCGGCGCGACGGGCGATTGCACGTGGAAAACATCCAACGGCGTGCTGATCATCAGTGGCAACGGGAAAATGGGAAATTATACCGAAAAGAATCCTGCTCCGTGGGGTTCCTTTTTCAAAGTGGTAATTGAAGAAGGAATCACGAGCATCGGCAACTACGCCTTCTGGAATTGCGACGAAATAACGAGCATCATCATCCCGGACAGCGTGACGAGCATCGGTGAAAAGGCGTTTGCCCTGTGTTACAATTTACAGGAGATCACCATCGGCAACGGCGTAAAGGACATAGGAAAAGACGCCTTTCGGAACTGTGAGGCCCTGGAAAGTATCACCATCCCGGACAACGTAACGAACATCGGTCAAGAGGCCTTTGCCTGGTGCGGTTTATGGAACGTCACCATCGGCAACGGTGTAACAAGTATTGGTCAAGGAGCCTTTTCCGAGTGTTGCAATTTACAGAACGTCACCATCGGTTACGGTGTGACAAGTATCGGTCAAGATGTCTTTATCAGATGTTACAGTTTGTCGAACGTGATCTTCGGCAACGGCGTGAAGAGCATAGGACAGAACGCTTTTCGTGAGTGTGGTCTGGAAAACATCGTCATCCCGGACGGCGTAACGGGCATCGGCCAAGAGGCCTTTGCCTATTGTGAAAGCCTGATAGACATCACCCTTCCAAACAGCATAAAAAGTATCGGCGACGACGCATTCCTCAACTGTTATAATTTGACCATACATTGCCACACTGGCTCGTTTGCGGATCAGTACGCCCAGCAAAACTACATAAATTATGTGTATCTGAAAAATCAAAACACGACCATTCCCGCCGCCCCCACGTTGAGCAGCAAAACGGCCGATTCGGTCACGTTGACCAAGGTGGCCGGGTATGAGTACAGCAAAGACGGCAAGGCGTGGCAGACAAGCAATGTGTTCACCGGCCTTGCTTCCGGAACAACTTACTACTTTTATCAACGGATCGCGGAAACCGAAACAGTTCTTGCCAGCGCGGCCAGCGCCGCTTTGGCCGTAACGATGAACGCGTCTTCGACGCCTTCCTCGGCCCAGCCGACCACGAAACCGACGGAAAAACCGACCACCGTCCCCTCGGCCCAACCGAGTACAAAACTTACGGAGAAGCCGACCACCGCCCCCTCGGCCCAGCCGACCACACAGCCGACGGAAAAGCCGACGGACGCGCCCACACAGCCGTCGCAATCGGCGCCAACTGCGGAACCGACCGATCCGGTGACGGATCCGTCTGACGCCCAACCGACGGAGCCGACGCAGGGCGGCTCTCCCTCCGCCACGGAGCCGACCGATCCGCCTGTCTCCTCCGAGGAAGGCGGCCTTTCCGGCACGACGATAGCGATCGTGATCGTGGCCGCGGTCGTCGCACTGGCGGCCGTCGTCGGCGTCATCGCGTGGATCCTCTTTCTGAAAAAGAAAGCGGGCTGACCCGCTCCGCCCGCCAACCTTACCGGCGCTTTTGAATTGGAATAAAAGACAGAGGAAAGGCCCGTGCCGATCGGCACGGGCCTTTTTGTGTTATCTTCGCCTCCCGTGCGGGAGGGCGGCGGTCAAAGGTACATCAGCGAGATGCGCTGGCGAATCTTTTCCAGATAATAATTGGCAGCCTCCGGCAGCGGGAGGGTCATATCCTCCCGGACCTGCACGTAACGCAGCTGCTTGATCGCCTCCTGCGGCGAGGTGATTGTCGTTTCAAACAGCGGTTCGCGATCCTCCTCCGGCAGCTTTTGATGCCAGTTGGCGTCGTTTTCCAGGTACTTGAAGATCTCGCACAGGATCGGCGCCGTCTCCTCGTCGGCGATCTGCCCGGCGAACTCCAACAGCGCCTTCTCGGGCGTGAGCGTGGAGTCCTCCGCCATGCGGGCGAAGGCGTACAGGTTGGCTATGTTGTTTTTGGAGCAGTTGCCGGCAATGGCGCCGTTCAGGCCGGCTTGCCGGATGCCGTTGAGATATTTATAAATATACCGGGTATTGAAGCTGGGCAGCTCGGTGCGGCGGTGGCCGGCGGAATCGCCGTCGTCCAGCTCATCGAGCAAAAAGTGGCAGAAGCCCCAGATGCGCGTCGTGTCTTTGGCTTCCAGCGCCGCCACGTCGGCCGCCGCCGGGAACCGCTCGGCAGGGAAAGCATTGGCCTGACGGTACAGCGAAAAAGCCAGCGCCCGGTAGTAATCGTGCCCCGGGATCTCGACGCCCAGGTCGCTGCCGAACAGATCCGGCATGGCGATGAGCTGACGGGCCAGCGT
>JAFWVC010000089.1 GCA_017518415.1 Clostridia bacterium | reverse complement strand
GATGGAAGCCGATTGTACCCCCGATGACCTGAAGGAATGCAACAGATGGTACATCGACACGTTCGGAAGTGCCGGCGAGAATGTCATTCTTATAGAGGATGATTACAACAAGGCATTGACAGAACTTATAGAATGATAAATTCCGGTTTGCCGAATAGATCTTCTATTGTCCACAGTTATAACGAGCATCGGATTTTGCCCCCAAAATCCGGAGCATGGCGACAAAACGGGCATGACCATAGCGGTCACGCCCGTTTCATGTCCTTTTTAGCCGGTAATAGCTGCCTCAAAGCAACTTCCATACGAAGTGTGCTCCGAGCCGCTCCTTTTTTTATGCTTTTTTGCGGGAAGCGATCAGCGACAGTACCTTCGGCTCCAACGCCCGGACGATGTAGTACGCGGCCACGGCGAACCCGGTGCCCAGCAGGGCGCCGGCGAGCACGTCGCTCGGCCAGTGGACGTACAGGTACAGGCGGGAGATGCCGAACAACACCGCCACCGCCAGCGCGATGCGCCCCCACAGTTTGGAGTAAAACCGGATCGATACCGCCGACTCAAAGGCGGCCAGCGTGTGCCCGGAGGGGAAGGACCAGTCCTTCAGCGGGGCGACCAGCAGCTGCGCCTCGGTGACCAGTGCCGGGTCAACCGCGTAAGGCCGCGGCCGGCCGACCAGGTTTTTGATCAGCCCGTTGCCGATCAGCAGGCCCATCGTCATCGCCAGCCCCATAGTGATGCCGATGCGGCGCGTCTTTTTAGGAAACAGCAGGATCAAGGCGACGGCAATCCACAGGATGCCGGCGTTGCCGGTGGAAGAAAAAGCCGGCATGAAGAAATCCAAAAACGAGCAGCGGATCGCCTGCACGGCGTCCAGCAAAAAACGGTCGAGTTGGAAAAACCAGTCCATAACGGTATCCCCTTTCTTTCGACATTGTAACATGCCGAAAAAATTTTGTAAAGACCTGTATTCAGCCGTTGTAATTTTTCAATTTTCTTGTATAATAGAGATAATAGGGAAAATATAGCCTGTGGAAGATTACGCAAAAAGGAGACATCACGTATGGCGGACATCAAAAAGCAACCGGCGGATGCCAGGGCGGAAAGCAGACAGAAAGCGCTGGAAACGGCGCTGCAGCAGATTGAAAAGGCATACGGCAAAGGCGCCGTGATGCGTTTGGGCCAGAACACGGGCATGAGCGTCGACTGTATCCCGACCGGCTCGCTGTCGCTGGATGCGGCGCTGGGGATCGGCGGGCTGCCGCGCGGCCGTATCGTGGAGATCTACGGGCCGGAGGCGTCCGGCAAAACGACGCTGGCGCTGCACGCGGTGGCACAGGCCCAGAAGGCCGGCGGCGAGGCGGCGTTCATCGACGTCGAGCACGCGCTGGACCCGGTATACGCCAAGGCGCTGGGCGTCGACGTGGATGCGCTGCTGGTTTCCCAGCCGGATACCGGCGAACAGGCGCTGGAGATCGCCGAGGCGTTGATCCGTTCCGGCGCGATCGATATGGTGGTCATCGATTCGGTGGCGGCGCTGGTGCCGCGCGCCGAAATCGAGGGCGAGATGGGCGACAGCCACGTCGGTTTGCAGGCCCGGCTGATGTCGCAGGCCATGCGCAAGCTGGCCGGCGCGGTGGGCAAGACCAACTGCATCGCCATCTTCATCAACCAGCTGCGTCTGAAGGTGGGCGTGGTGTACGGCAACCCGGAGGTCACCGCCGGCGGCAACGCCCTGAAATATTACGCCTCGGTACGGCTCGACGTGCGCCGGACCGAAACGCTGAAAAACGGCTCGGAGGCGTACGGCTCCCATACCCGGGTGCGGGTGGTCAAAAACAAGGTGGCGCCGCCTTTCAAAGAGGCGGAGTTCGACGTGCTGTACGGCAAGGGCATCTCCCGCGCCAGCGAATTGCTGGACCTGGCTGTAAAGAACGACATCATCCTCAAATCCGGATCATGGTTTTCCTATAAGGATGAGCGCATCGGTCAGGGCCGGGAAAACGTGCGCGATTATCTGGAAAAGCACGCCGACGTGGCCGATGAGATCGAGGCCAGGCTGCGTGCGTTGATGATGCATAAGCCCGGCGAGGAGCCGAAAGCCGCCGCGGAACCCGCCGCGGTCCCGGCTGTGCCGGCGGAACCGATCAGCGCCGGCAAGGCCAAGGCCAATATCGACATCATTTTAGAGGATTGACGGCGGCATGAGGATCACGCAGGCCGTCCGGATCCGCGGACAGCGCTACCGCCTGTCGTTTGAGGACGGGCCGGATGCGGAGATCGACCGGCGCACCTTTGATGAGGCGGGTTATGCGGTCGGTTCCGTCCTGACGCAGGAGGAATGGGAGGCGCTCGCGGCGCTTTCCGAGCAGAACCGGCTGCGGGAGCGGGCGCTGTATCTGTTGGCCGGCCGCTCCTACGGCAAAAAAGAACTGACGCGCAAGCTGGCCCGGCCCGCCCGGGGTTCCGCGGCAAACGCCGAAGCCGCCGACGCGACGGCGCAGCGTATGGAGCAGCTCGGGCTGGTGGATGACGCCGCCTATGCGGCCCTGCGTGCCCGGGATATGCAGCGCGTCAAGCTGTATCCGCGCCGCCGTATCGCGGCGGAACTGGCCGCCAAAGGGCTGGACCGGGAACTGATCCGGCAGACGGTGCAGCAGCTCAACGCCGAAGATGAGGAGATCGCCTGTCTGTTCCTGCAAAAAAAATATCCCGACGCGCTGCGGTCTGATGCGGACCGTCGCCGGGCGGCCGCCGCCCTGCTGCGCCGGGGTTTTGCGTATGAAGATATCCGCCGGGCGCTGCTGCGCTGCGCACCGGACGGGGAACAACCGGAGGAAACATGGCTGTAAAAGTGGGTATGGTATCCCTTGGATGCCCCAAAAATCAGATGGACGCCGAGCTGATGCTGGCCCGTCTGCGGGACGCGGGGGTGGAGATCGTGGCGCAGGCCGCCCTGGCCGAGGTGGTCATCATCAACACCTGCGGCTTTATCGAGGACGCCAAGCGCGAGGCCATCGACAATATACTGGAGTTTGCCCAACTGAAAAAGGAGGGGCGCATCCGCCGCATCATCGTCACCGGCTGTCTGGCCGAACGGTACCGGGAGGAACTGGTGAAAGAACTGCCGGAGTGCGACGCCGTGCTGGGGCTGGGTGCCAACGGTGATATCGTGCAGGCGGTGCGGGACGTTGCTGCCGGCAGGCAGACGTTCCGTTTTCCGCCAAAAAGCTGCTGGTCGCTCGACGGGCCGCGGCTGCAGACAACGCCTTCCTTCTTTGCTTATATGCGCATCGGGGACGGCTGCAACAACCGCTGTACCTACTGCGCCATCCCGTCGATCCGGGGGCCGCTGCGCAGCCGGGAGATGCCGGCTCTGCTGGAAGAGGCACGGCAGCTGGTCGCCGCCGGCGTGAAGGAGCTGACGCTCGTCGCGCAGGATACGACCTTGTACGGGACCGACCTGTACGGGGAGCAGAAGCTGCCGGACCTGCTGCGGCAGTTGTGCCGCATCGACGGCCTGACCTGGATCCGGATGCTGTACTGTTACCCCGAACATATCACCGACGAACTGCTGGACGTTCTTGCACAGGAGCCGAAAATCGTCAAATATATGGATATACCGCTGCAGCACGCCAGCGGCCGGGTACTGCGGGCCATGCACCGGCACGGGGATGCCGAAACGCTGCTGGCCCTGATCCGCCGCATCCGGGAAAAGGTGCCCGGCATCGTACTGCGCACCACCGTGATGACCGGTTTTCCCGGAGAGACCGAAGAGGATTTCGAGCAGTTGTGCGTGTTCTTGAAACAAGCGCGCTTTGAGCGCCTCGGCTGCTTTGCTTTCTCCGCCGAGGAGGGCACGCCCGCCGCACAGATGAAGGACCAGGTGCCCCGCGCGGTGCGTCTGCGCCGGCAGGAGCTGGTGATGGACCTGCAAAACCGGTTGTCCGGGCAATACCTGCAAACGCAGGCCGGCCGGGAGATACCGGTGCTGGTCGAGGAGTATGACCGGTATGCCGGCTGTTGGTTCGGCCGCTCGCCGGCCGACGCGCCGGACATCGACGGCAAGGTATTCTTTACCACGACCAAACCCGTTCACCCCGGCGATTTCGTGACCGTACGGGTTGAGCAATGTATGGAATATGACCTGATGGGGGTTGCATTATGAATATTCCCAATAAACTGACGCTGCTGCGCGTCTGCCTGACGCCGGTGTTCCTGCTGCTGCTGACGCTGTCCTTCCCATACCATACGTTGTGGGCGCTGGCGGTGTTCTGCCTTGCTGCGCTGACCGATCTGCTCGACGGGCATATCGCCCGCAAGCGCAATCTGGTGACCAACTTCGGCAAGTTTCTGGATCCGCTGGCGGACAAAGCGCTGACCACGGCCGCGCTCATCGCCTTTCTGGCGATGGGGCGCATCGATATCTGGGCCGTGATGCTGGTGCTCATCCGCGAGTTTATGGTCATGTCCATCCGCCTGATCGCCGCGAAGAACGGCGTGGTGGTGGCGGCCGACATCTTCGGCAAAGCCAAGACGGTGGCGCAGTTTGCTTCCATCATCGTCATGCTCTGCGCCATTGAGTTCGCCTCCTGGCAGCAGACGCTGCTGGCCGGCGCCGCCGTGCCGGATGCAGTGTATGACACGGTGCTGCTGGTCGCGCAGATCCTGATCTGGATCTCGGTCGTGATGACGGTGCTGTCCGGTTTCCGCTACGTGTGGCTCAACCGGCACTTTATCGCCGACGGCATCCAGTAACGTCGCGAGGGAGGGATTGAAGGGTGTTTGACCGTATCCGCGACGAGATCGCCGCCATCCGTGAACGGGATCCGGCTGCCCGGTCGGCGTTGGAAGTATGGTTCCTGTACAACGGGTTCAAGGCGGTGCGCTCGTACCGCCGGGCCCACTGGTTTTATCAGCACAACTGTAAACTCCTGGCCCGCTGGATCTCGCAGCGCTGCGTGCGCCGTACCAATATTGAGATCCACCCCGGCGCCACCATCGGCCGTCGGCTGTTTATTGACCACGGTACCGGCGTCGTCATCGGGGAAACGACGGTCATCGGGGACGACTGCACGCTGTATCAGGGCGTGACGCTCGGCGGTACCGGCAAGGATAAAGGCAAGCGCCACCCCACCCTCGGCAATCACGTGATGGTGGGGGCCGGCGCCAAGGTGCTCGGGCCCATCGTCATTCACGACCACGTGCGTATCGCCGCCGGGGCGGTGGTCCTGCGGGATATTCCGGAGGATTGCACGGCCGTCGGCGTGCCGGCCCGGGTCGTGCGCCGCGGCGGAGAGAAGGTCGTTGAGCTCGACCAGGTACACATCCCCGATCCGGTCGCGCAGGAGATCAGCCGGCTGGAACAGCGGATCGCCAAATTGGAGGCGGCCGCCGGCAAGACGGAAGAAAGGCAAGAAGAAGTATGAAAATCTACAACACACTGACCAGGCAAAAAGAAGAGTTCGTTCCGCAGACCCCCGGCGTATACAAAATCTACGCCTGCGGGCCGACGGTGTATAATTTTATCCATATCGGCAACGCCCGCCCGCTGTGTGTGTTCGACGTGCTGCGCCGGTACCTCGAATGGCGGGGCAATCAGGTCGTCTTTGTCCAGAACTTCACCGACGTGGACGACAAGATCATCCGCCGCGCCAATGAAGAGCATTGCACCAGCGCCGAAATCGCCGAAAAGTACATAGCCGAGTTCCGCGTCGATGCCGCCGGGCTCAACGTGCGCCCGGCCACGGTGCATCCCCGCGCGACCGAGAATATGGATGAGATCATCGCCATCGTGTCCGACCTGATCGAAAAGGGGTACGCTTACCGGGTCGACAACGGCGACGTGTATTTCCGTACCCGTCGCTTTGCGGAATACGGCAAGCTGTCTCACCAGCCGATCGACGACCTGGAAGCCGGCGCGCGCATCAGCGTCGGCGAGGTGAAGGAAGACGCGCTGGACTTCGCGCTGTGGAAGGCCGCCAAGCCCGGCGAACCGTTCTGGCCCAGCCCGTTTTCGGAAGGGCGGCCCGGCTGGCATATCGAGTGCTCCGCCATGGTGCGCCGCTACCTCGGCAAGACCATTGACCTGCATTGCGGCGGGCAGGACCTGATCTTCCCCCACCATGAGAACGAGATTGCCCAGAGCGAGTGCTGCAACGGCGTGCCGTTTGCCCGCTATTGGATGCATAACGGCTATATCAACGTGGATAACAAGAAGATGTCCAAATCGCTGGGCAACTTCTTTACCGTGCGGGACGTGGCCGCGCAGTTCGGCTATATGCCCATCCGGTTTTTCCTGATTTCTTCCTCCTACCGCAGCCCGATCAACTACACGGCCGAGGTGCTGGCCCAGGCCAAGGCTGCGCTGGAACGCATGGGCAACTGCCGCCAGGCGCTGGCCGAAGCGGCGGAAAAGGCCCCCTCCGGAGAAGTCGGCGCCGCCCGGGCGGAGATGCTCGCCGGGTACCGGCAGCGGTTCATCGACGCCATGGAGGACGACCTTAATACGGCGGACGCCATTTCGGCCGTGTTCGAGCTGGTGCGGGAGTGCAACATTCTGTGCGCCGACAGAGACAAAACGCGGCAGGAATGCGCGGCGGCGCTGGCACTGTTTGACGAGCTGACCGGCGTGCTGGGGCTGACCTTTGACGCCGAAGAACAGACCGCCGACGACGAGGTGACGGCGCTGATCGAAGCGCGTACCGCCGCCCGCCGCAATAAAGATTGGAAAAAAGCCGACGAGATCCGCGACAAACTGCGCGCGATGAACATCGTGCTGGAAGATACGCCGGACGGCGTCAAGTGGCACCGCGGCTGACCGGGGAGGATGCAGGAGTATGAGTATACAGGTGATCACCGTCACCCTTTCTCCGTCGATCGACGTGACGCTGCTGGTGGACGGGCTGGATACCGACAAGACCAACCGCGTATTGGGCGAGCGCCGGGACGTGGGCGGCAAGGGCATCAACGTGTCCCGTACCGTCAATGCCTTCGGCATCAACAACGCATGCCTGGCGGTGGCCGGGGAAGACAACCGGCTGGAGTTTGCCGATTTTCTCAAAGCGGTCGGCCTGCGGTTCGAACTGCTGCCGATCCCGGGCGCCGTGCGGGAAAATCTGACGCTGCGCGCCGGTAAGCAGACCATCAAACTCAACCGGAGCGGGCCGGAATTGTCCCATATGATGACGGGGGCGCTCATGGCGCTGATCCTGCGCTGGGTGCGGCCCGGCGATATCGTGGTGTTTGCCGGCAGCCTGCCCGCCCGTTTTGAGGTGCAGGATTTTGTGGAGATCGTGCTGGCCACCAAGCAGGCCGGCGCCCGCGTCGCGCTGGACTGCGACGTGTTGAGGCCGGAACATCTGCAGCTGATCCGCCCGTGGCTGATCAAGCCCAACATTCACGAACTGCGGCTGCTTTGCCCGCAGCAGGGTGAAGTGGAGGCCTGGGTGGCCGCTTCGGCGCGGCAGCTGTCGCAGGCCGGGGTGGAAAATGCGCTCATTTCCCTCGGCGGGGACGGGATGTACGCCCGCATCGGGGAGCGCGCGTTTCGCATCACGGTACCGGCGGTGGAGGTCAAGTCCACCGTCGGCGCGGGGGACAGCGCACTGGCCGGTTTTGCCGTCGGCTTCATTCAGCAGCGCCCGGCGGAGGATTGCTGCCGGCTGGCGGCCGCCTGCGGTACCGCCAGCGTCATGCAGGAGGGCACCAAGCTGGCTACCCGGGAGGATGCCCTGCGCCTGTTTGAACAGGTAGAGGTGCGGGAGGTAACGGCGTGAAAAACCCGTCCGGCGTGCGGGGCCTTGCATATTTGTCGGCGGCGGCCGTGATGCTGCTGTGCGCGGTACTGTTCCAGCGGGGGCTGAACGACGTCAGCCGGCTGGTGCCGACCTACTACCGGTCCAACCTGTATCTGTTTATCGTGCTGGCCGTGTTGGGCGGCGGCGGAATCTATCTCTGGCGGGAGCACGCCCGCCGTCACCGGGCTTTGTTGGGGGATGTGGCGTTCCTGCTGATCGGCGCCGCCGTGCTGCTGGTGGCTTTTATCGTATTATTTGCCCGCTACGGCGGGCTGGGGGACGCGGTTTCGCGGAGCGCCGTCATCGCCGCGGACTGCAACAGCGTGCTGCTCTTTTTGCTGCCCTTCGCCTTTTGGCTGCGGGCGGGTGCGGCGCTGCTGCGGGCTGAGCGGGACCGGTGGAAGACGGTCGGCGTCACGGGAGCGCTGTTGTTGGCGGCGGTGATGCTGATCCTGATTTTGTCCGGGCAACTGCTGCACATCCAGCAGCCGGACGCCGTGTTGTTGCAAATGCAGTAAAGGAGAAGAACGATGTTTGACAAGAAACAGATCCTGACGATTGAAGTGCCGGGGATGCACTGCACCCATTGCAGCGTCCGGGCGGAAAAATGCCTGCTGGCGGTGCCGGGGGTCAAGAAAGCCGCCGTCTCGCTGGAAAAGGGGACGGCGCAGGTGACCGTTGCCGCCGGCAAAGTTACGGCGGAACAGTTGGAGCAGGCCGTCCGGCAGGCCGGCTTTGTGAAAGAGGCCTGACTATGCCCGGAACAGAGCAACGGTATGAGTTCTCCGTCGGCGGTATGAGTTGCGTCCGCTGTGCCGCGGCCGTGGAACACGCGCTGCGCAAGGTGGACGGGGTCGTGTCCGCCGACGTGCATTTTTCCGCCCGCAAGGCTGTCGTACAGGGGGACGGCCGCGTGAATATGAAGCAGCTGCGCCGCGCCGTCAAGGCGGCCGGCTACTCCGTCGTGGAGGACCGGGCCGCTTATGCCGCCAAAGAGCATAGACGGCTGTTGATTTCTTTTTTGTTTGCGGCAGCCTGTGCGCTGCCTTTTTTGCTGATGATGGTCCTCATGCCGTTTTGGCCGCAGGCGCCGCTGACAAAGGCGCTGCACAACGGGTGGTGGCAGTTTGCCGCCGCCACGGCGGTGCAGGGCGCGGTCGGCTGGCGGTTTTACCGCGGCGCTTTTGCTTCGCTGCGGCAGGGCAGCCCGAATATGGACGTGCTTGTGGCGCTGGGTACTTCGGCCGCTTACGGGTACAGCGTATATCATCTGTTTGCCGGCGGCCATTTGTATTTTGAAAGTTCCGTGGTCATCCTGACCCTTGTATTATTGGGCCGTTTGCTGGAAACGCGGGCGCAGGCCCGCACCTCGGCCGCCGTGGAAATGCTGATTCATCTGCAGCCGCGCACCGCTACCGTCATCCGGGACGGAGAGGAGCGGACGGTCGCGCTCGAACAGCTGCAAAAAGGGGATCTGATGCGGATCCGGCCCGGCGAGAGCCTGCCGGCTGACGGCGAAGTGATCGACGGCGCATCGACGGTGGACGAGTCGATGCTCACAGGCGAAAGCCTGCCGGTCGACAAGCAGGCCGGCAGCCGGGTGTTCGGCGGCACCGTCAACGGTACCGGCAGCCTGACCGTCCGGGCCGACAGCGTCGGGGAAGAAACGGTGCTGGCCGGCATCATCCGGCTGGTGGAGCAGGCACAGACCTCCAAGGCGCCGATCCAACGGCTGGCGGACCGGGTATCCGCCTTCTTTGTACCGGCTGTGCTGGGTGCGGCGGCCGTCACCTTTGCCGTGACGCTGCTGGTCGGCCTGCCGGCTGATCAGGCTGTTTCGCGGGCGGTAGCGGTGCTGGTGATCGCCTGCCCCTGTTCTTTGGGGCTGGCTACGCCGACGGCGTTGACGGTGGGAATGGGCCGCGGCGCCGTGGAAGGGATCCTGTTCAAAAACGCCGCCGCACTGGAAACGACCTGCCGTCTGCAAGCGCTGCTGGTGGATAAAACCGGCACCCTGACCGAGGGTCGGCCGGCCGTGACGGATTTTCTGCTCTGCGCCGGGGACCGGGACGAGATCCTGGCGCTGGCCGCGGCGGCGGAAAACCGTTCGGAACATCCGCTGGCACGGGCGGTGTGTGCTTTCGCCGCCGGGCAGCCGGATCTGCCGGTGACGGATTTTGAGGCGCTGACCGGCACCGGTGTGCGGGCGACCGTCGCCGGGAAGGAAATCCATATCGGCAGCCGCAGCCTGCGGCCGGATACTGAAGCACCCCTGCCCGCAGAGGCAGACGCCTGGGAGAGGCAGGGAAAAACCGTTTTATATATGTGGGTCGACGCACGGCCTGCGGCCGTGTTCGCCGTGGCGGATCCGCTGCGTGCCGGCTCCCTCCGGGCGGTGCAGCTGCTGCAAAAGATGGGCCTGCACGTGTGCATGGCTACCGGGGACCGGCCGGCGGCCGCACAGGCGATTGCCGCGCAGGCGGGCATTACCGACGTGTACGCGCAGGTGCTGCCGGCGGATAAAGCAGCGCTGATTCAACGGCTGCAGGCCGAACGGGGCGCCGTCGGCATGGTGGGCGACGGGATGAACGACGCCCCGGCCCTGGCGGCGGCCGACGTGGGCTTTGCCGTCGGCAGCGGGACCGACGTGGCAATGGAGACAGGCGACGTGATCCTCACCCGCGGCGGTATGGCGCCGCTGGTGACGGCGCTGGCCCTGTCCCGGGCGACGGTGCGCCGCATCCGGCAAAACCTGTTTTGGGCCTTCTTTTATAATTGTATCGGGATCCCGTTGGCGGCGTGCGGACTGTTGTCCCCCATGGTCGCCGGGGCGGCGATGGCGTTCAGTTCGGTCACGGTGGTGACCAATTCGCTGCTGCTGCGGCGGGTGCGCCTGCCGCAGCCGGAGCTGCCGCGGAGCAACTGATCGCACCGCCCGCCGGTGCGGGCTTCATTTTATGATCCGGGAGGGTTGGTCGCCGATGAACCGTTGGAGAAGGTGGGCGCTTGCCGCGCTGCTGTCGCTGTGTTGTTTGCTCAGCGCCTGCACGTGGCCCGTTTGGCCGGAAGATTCGCCATCCTCCGGGCAGACGACGGCCGCACAGCCGGTTTCGGTTCCGGACGGTGCCGCGCCGCCCGCCGCCGTGCAGATCCCGCCGTATACGGGGGACCTCTGGACTGAACTGCAGGGCAATCAGCCGGGCTTTACGGCCGCCCAGTATACGACGGATAGTTACGAATATTACAGCCCGCTGGACAAACTCGGGCGCTGCGGATATACGATGGCTTGCATCGGCCGGGACCTGATGCCGACCGAAAAGCGGGGCGAGATCGGGATGATCCGGCCGAGCGGTTGGCACACCGTCCGGTACGATTTTTTGAAAGATAAATATCTGTACAACCGGTGCCACCTGATCGCCTATCAGCTGGCCGGCGAAAACGACAACGTCTGCAACCTGATCACCGGCACCCGGTATTTCAACGCCGAAGGGATGCTGTCCTTTGAAGAGCAGGTGGGCGATTACGTGCGGCGCACCGGTTATCACGTGCTGTACCGGGTTACGCCGCAGTTTGAGGGCGACAACCTGGTTGCCTCCGGGGTGGAGATGGAAGCCCGGTCGATCGAGGACGAAGGAAAAGGCGTTTGTTTTCACGTGTTCGTGTATAACGTGCAGCCCGGTGTGAAGATCGACTACAAAACGGGCGAAAGCAGCTCGGTTCAAAAAATGAAATACGTGCTGAACGTCAACAATTACAAGTTTCACACGCCGGATTGCGAGGCGGTCAAGGATATTTCGGCCAAAAACCGCCGCGAATATGAAGGCACCCGGGAGCAGCTGCTGGCGGACGGATATACCCCGTGTAAAACCTGCGACCCGTAACGATACCGTGCCGCTTTTCCTGAAAAAGGACATTGACAAGCGCCACGGCGGCACGCTGTGATGATACGGAAACTGATTTGAATCACGTCTATTCTGACAGATACAGGAGAGAATCATGAATAAAAAGCGTAAAAAGGGGTTTACTCTTGCCGAAATGGTGATTGTGATGGCGGTTATCGCTATTTTAGCGGCCGTCCTCATCCCGACGCTGACCGATGTTTTCAGCAGCACCAATATATCGTCAGACGTGTTGCTGGTCGAGGCGCTGAATACGGCTATCGCATCGGACGGCAGGACCAACCGTACCATGTATGAGGCGCTGCAAGCGGCGGAGGAAGGCGGATATCCCGTCCGGAAAATCCGGGCTGTGACGGACAACGTCCGTATTTTGTGGGATAGCGTCCACGACGTGTTTTGCTTGTATTATCCCGGCTCCGAACATCCGGACGGAATCGACTATGTATTCGACTATGAGCCGGAGACCCGGCCGACGGCTGTCAGTTACTGGGCTATTTACGATGGAGAAGAGGACCTGCCGGAAGAACTAACGTATTCCGTGTACTGGAATAATACGGAGCAGGCCTTTTCCCGGTCGCTGACGACAGGCTTTGACGCCGGCCGAAACACTTTGCCGTTTACGCTGGAATACGTTGGTACGGATGCGCCGCAGCGTGTAATGATCCGGACCAATCGGCAAAGCCTGACGGTCGGCGATACGCAGGACCGTATCCGCTTGTACGGGGTGACTGATGAACTGAACGTACAATCCGTCGATGCGATCGACGGGCTGTACGTGTACGGCTTCATTCACAACATCTCCTCTTTTGACGCCGGCAGTCTGTTTGCCGGCAGAAATGCCGTGTTTACTCAGACGGCAGACGAAATCCGGCTGCTACTGCCGGACGGGCGGTATCAGGAGGAAAGCGGCGTGGCTTATGGAGAACATTACTATGCAGGCAGCGAACAATGTTTGTTCTGCGAGCAAGACAAGCACGTGCATACTTATGAGGAGATCGTTATCCGTCCGGCTACCTGTACCGAGGAGGGAGAGAAACAGATTACCTGTACGCAGTGCGATTATTCCGAAATAGCTGCTATCCCTGCAACGGGGCATACGTACGGAGAATGGATCGTCGGAACGGACGCTACAACGACGACGACCGGTACGGCGGGGCATTATCATTGCAACGTCTGCGGCGCCGATTTCAACGCCGATCGGTCGACTCTGGCCGATTTGACGATCCCGGCGCGGACCGAATCAGTGGTGCAGACGCTGGCACAAGGCGAGCGTGTGTACCGGATCGGTGTGAACAACCTGTATCAAGACGGCGCCTCTACGCCGGCAGGCATTCTGCGCCATACCGAGGACGAGGGTTTTACCGTTGTACGTACCAACGGCGGAGTCGACGATTCCGTCTGCGCCGCCTTTACCGTGCCGACCGAAGTGCTGCAGGAGTTGCCGTTCCTTGTGATCGAGACGGATGCGGCCGCCTCCTCTGGGCTGTCGCTTGATTTTGTCGGGCAGGACACCTCTCTGATTACTTGTTCGACCGGGAAGATCACCGGGTGGACCGGGCGGACCGTTTTTCACCTCGGGGGTCTGTGCCGGACGGGCATTACATGTCAACTCCGGTGTTGTGGCACCGAGGGACAGGCACTGTCCCTGACTGCCTGCTACTTAACCGACAGCCCCTGTGCGGTGACGTTTTTCGGGTGGGACTGTGCAGATCCTCTGGCTGATGACACTCCGTCCGACAACGTGAATAGTTCCGTGTATGGAGTGGACGGTTTGGGTATGACGGCTGCCGGTCCGTGGAAGACGGAGGATGGCTTCGGATACTTTTATGCCTATATTTCGCAGGAGCAGATCGGGCGGACGCCATATCTGGTTATGAAAGTCAACGGGGAAGATATATCGAACCTCGGCCATATCTTCGGCCTGTATGCGGGCGATGAGTTTGATCTGCGGCTGCATTCTTTTGCGGCGGGACCGCAGTTACAGATCGTCGACCTGCGTACCTTCGGGCGGGCCGTGCGTCTGCGCGTGACGATGACGGGCGACGTGCGTTTTACCCTGCTGTACTTGACGCAGGACCTCTCCACCGTAATAGACAGAGGAGCTCCGGGCACACCGGGCTTTGTGGCAGCAGCGGACCTGACGCCGGTGCCCGGGATGGATAAAAACACCGTTGTAAAAATCGGAGAATACGGAGTCATGTACACGCCGTCGGATCCGGTATCCGACGTCAACGGTGCCAGTTATTACGTCCTCGCCGGGCCGACGGTACGGGCGTATCCGTATCTGGTTTATCAGTTCGGTACGGCATCTGCGGTGCCGTCGGTTTTCGGTGTATATGGGCCGGATTGGGAGCAGAACGGAACGGTACTGCCGGCCGGAGATACCGAACGGCATGTGATCGATTTGCGCTCCCTGCCGGCTTACCGGAACGGCGGCGAGATACGATTGCAGTTCCGGTTTGATACTGAAACGACGTTTGATGAACTGTATCTCACGGCGGAATAACCGGATATATACGAAAGAAGAGCCCGAATCGGGCTCTTCTTTTTATGTTTTACCTTTTTATAATGGCCCGCGGGCGGGTTACGCCGGGCGGGTCTGTTCCTGCTGTTCCGTCAGATGATTCCAATAGCGCTTGGGCATATGGGACAGGCGGCAGCGCGGATTTTCCCGCTCGGGGATGGCGACGGTGTCGTAAAACAGTTTCCACAGCGCGCGGTAGCGCGTCTCTTCGGCGTCAGCCGGCTGCCAATCGAACCGTTCCACGGGCAGGATGCGGGCCTGACCCCGCGCGCAGACCAGCAGCTGCCGGTGGGTGCGGTCAAAAATCATCAGCGTTTCCTGCGGATAACGGGCGCAAAAGTGAGGAGCAATCAGCCCGAGCACCTGGTTTTTCGGCTCGATCTCGGCGCAGAGCGCGCGGTCATACTCCGAAAACCGCACGAACCCGAGGTATTGATGCGCCTCCCGGTGCAGGGCCTGCACGGCCTTTTGCAGCCGGTCCACCACCGGGTTGCCGGCCAGCCCCGTGACGCGCGCGCCGAAGTGCAGGCCGAGGCGGACAAAATCGAGGATCAGGCGTTCCTTGCCCTCACAGGCGCACAAAAAGCCCTCCTCCGCCAGCCGCAGCGCATAGGGGGAGATGCGTTGCCGGATGGCGGTGCGCATCTTTTCCGCCCGGGCCGGATCGGTCGGCACGTATATCTCCTCATAAAAGGATAAATCCGCCTGCGGCTGCGGCAAAATCTCCGCCGGGATGCGGCGGGCAGCCAGGCATTCGTACAGGCAGCAGAACATTCCGTCTGCCGTGTCGTTGTACAGATATCTTACGTCAGACATGGTACGACGTCCTCCCTCGTGATGGTTTGATCCCAAAAGGTCAGCTGCCGGTCCTGTGCCGGCATCGCCTGCTGCTGTGCGTCCGAGATCAGTGCCCGCAGCACCGCCTCCGGGTCGGTGCGCAGGCCCGGCATTTGTTTGCCGCCGCAGGTGATGAAATACTGCGCCCGGCGCAGCACGACCCCGATGCGCCGCAGCGCCTCGAAGTCCAGCCGGGCGGCACGGCGGGCGTACAGGATACGCTGCACGCTGCGCGGGCCGATGCCCGGCACCCGCAGCAGCATTTCCCGCGGGGCGGTCTGCACCTCGACGGGGAAAAACTCCATATGCTGCACGGCCCAGCTGCATTTGGGGTCCACCATCGTGTGCAGGTTCGGGTGGGCCGGGTCCAGCAGTTCGTCGGCGGTAAAGCCGTAATACCGCAGCAGCCAATCCGCCTGATACAGGCGGTGTTCCCGCAGCAGCGGCGGCTTGGTGGTGGTCGCCGGCAGCAGCGGATTGCTGTTGACCGGCACGTAGGCGGAAAAGTACACCCGTTTCAGGGCATACCGGCGGTACAGCGCCTGCGTCAGCGTTAAGATCGTGTAATCCGTCTCCCCGGTCGCCCCGACGATCATCTGGGTGCTCTGGCCGCCCGGCACAAAGGCGGGCGCCGCCCGGTACCGTACCAGATCGTGCCGGTTTTCGGCGATGCCGTCCCGGATGAGCGCCATCGGCCGCAGAATGGTCTGCCGGTTTTTGTCGGGTGCCAGCCGCGTCAGGCTTTGTTCCGACGGCAGCTCGATGTTGACGCTCATACGGTCCGCCAGCAAACCGAGCTGCGTGATCAGCCGCGGATCGGCCCCCGGGATGGCCTTGACGTGGATGTATCCGCCGAAGCGGTATTGCTCCCGCAGCAGCCGTACCACCGTCAGCAGCTGTTCGCAGGTATAATCCGGGTCCCGCACGATGCCGGAGGACAAAAAAAGCCCTTCGATATAATTGCGGCGGTAAAACTGGATGGTCAGGTCGGCCAGCTCCTGCGGGGTGAAGGTCGCCCGCGGCACGTCGTTGCCGGCGCGGTTCATGCAATAGGCGCAGTTGTAGCGGCAGGCGTTGCTGAAAAGTACCTTTAACAGCGAGATGCAGCGCCCGTCAGCCGCAAAACTGTGGCAGATGCCGGCCTGCGCCGCGTTGCCGATGCCGCCGGCCGCACCGCCGCGCGCCACGCCGCTGGTGCAGCAGGATACGTCGTACCGCGCCGCGGCGGAAAGGATCTGCAATTTTTCCCACACGTCCACAGACGATGCGCCTCCCAAATAAGAACGTTTGTTCTTATTATAGAAACAAACGTTCGTTTTGTCAAGCAAAACTTTGCGCATTGACAGAAAAAAACGGTTATGCTATGATAACTTTAATAAATTGCACCGGAAAGGGTGGCCCGTATATGGAGCAGAAGTATTCGTTTACCGGCAATCCGGAGGCGATCACGCGCGATATCCGGTCGGCCGGGTACCTAAGAGGGTTGGCCGGGGCGTTGCTGGGTACGCTGGTCGGTGCGCTGCCGTGGTTTCTGGTCGAGGTCCTGGCCGAGCGGTTTGTCGCCTTTCTCGGCACGGTGATCGGTCTGGCGGCGCTGTACGGGTACAAAAAGTTCGGCGGCGCCAGAAAGACGGTGTACGCCTGTGCGGTGATATCGGCGTGCGCGCTGCTGATGGTGGTGCTGTCCGATTTTGCGGCGAATATGATCGTCCTCGTACAGGACGCCGAATGCAAAAGCGCGGCGCAGGAGATCGGCGTTCCCGCTTGGCGGGTGGCCTTTTGGGTGTTGACTGACCCGGAAAACTTTTCACTGGTCGTGCGGGATCTGCTGTTGGGCGCTGTGTTTGCGCTGTTCGGCGTGTTTCTGATGTTCGGCAAGATCAAGGAGTACGCGGCCGGTGCCGAGCCGCGGCCCATCGACCCCACTCCGGAGGAGATTCAGATGACCGACGACGTGGCGGCGATGGATACCGATCAGCCGCCGCAACCTTGAAAACCGTTTCGCGGGATACACCCCGAAGGGTGCGTCCCGCGGCGGAAGAAACAAAGGCGGCACACCCCGAACAGGCGCGCCGCCTACCGAAGGAAGGCAAACGCAAAGGATGAAGAAAAAAAGGATATCCTATCTGCCGTACGTGCGCAAAAACCTGCGCTGGCTGCTGGCCGGGCCGCTGTTCATCGCCGCGGGCGGCGTGCTGGAACAGTTGCAGCCGCGGTTCATGGCCAATATTGTGGACCGCGCCATCCGCGGCGAAGGCCTCGCCGAGGCGCAGCGTATGAGCATTATCTGGCAAAACGGCGGCGTGATGCTGGCGGTGGCGCTGCTGAACGTGGTGTGCGGGCTGCTGGGCGTGTATTTTATCTCCAACGGCTCGTTCCGCTTTGGGGCGGATCTGCGGGCGGCGATGTACGGCCGGGTGCAGCGCTATGCTTATTCCAATATTGATAAGTTCAGTTCCGCGTCGCTGGTCACACGGTTGACCAACGACGTGACCAATATCCAGAATACCGTGACGCAGACGCTGCGCATGGCCACCTTTACCTCGGCCATGCTGATTACCGGCATCGTCAACGCGGTGCAGATCAATGCCCGGCTGGCGCTGGTGACGGTGTTCGCCGTGCCGGCAATCGCCTTCGTCATCGCATTGCTGGTGGTCAAAGGCTTCCCGCTGTTCCGGCGCATGCAGGAAAAGCTTGACGCGCTCAACGCCCGTGTGCAGGAAACGGCAGCCAACATCCGCGTGATCAAATCCTTCGTGCGCGAGCCGTATGAGCGGCAGCGCTTCGGCGACGCATCGGAGCAGCTGCGTGAAAGCGCGGTGCGCGCCTCCGGCCTGATGGTGATCATTGCGCCGGTGATGCAGCTGGTGATGAACGGCACCACGGTGGCGGCGCTTTGGTTCGGTGCCGGCCTGGTGCAGGCCGGGGAGATGGAAGTCGGCGACCTGATGGCGTACAATACCTATATCATGCACATTCTGATGTCGCTGATGATGTTGTCGATGTGCATTATCATGTTTTCCCGCGCCAAGGCCTGCTCCGACCGCATCAAGCAGGTGCTGGCCGAAGAGCCGGATATCGCCGAAAAACCGGACGCCGTCACGGCGCCGGTCACGCAGGGGCGCATCGAGTTCCGGCACGTCGGGTTCCGGTATGATCCGGCTTCGCCCGACCCGGTACTGCAGGACATTGATCTGACCGTCGAGCCCGGCGAGATGCTGGCCATCGTCGGGGCGACCGGGTCCTCCAAGAGCACACTGGTCAACCTTATCCCGCGGTTGTACGACGTCAGCGAGGGCGCCGTACTGATCGACGGGGTAGACGTGCGCGATTATCAGATCCGCACCCTGCGGCAGGGTATCGGCATGGTGCCGCAGAAAAACGTGTTGTTTTCCGGCACGGTGGCGGAAAATATCCGCTGGGGCTGTGCCGGGGCGAGCGATGAGCAGATGATGCAGGCCGCCTCCGACGCGCAGGCGGACGCCTTTATCCGCGCCCTGCCGGACGGGTACGACACGGTGCTCAGCCAAGGCGGCGTTAACGTGTCCGGCGGGCAGAAGCAGCGGCTGTGCATTGCCCGGGCACTGATCAAAAAACCGGCCATCCTCATTTTAGACGACTCCACCAGCGCGGTGGATACCGAAACCGAGGGCCGCATCCGCGACTCGTTCCGGCAGCACCTGAAAGGTACGACGGTGGTGCTGATCGCGCAGCGCATCAGCTCGGTATATACGGCGGACCGCATTCTGGTGCTCGACAACGGCCGGATGGCGGGCCTGGGCACCCATGAGGAACTGCTGCGCACCAACGCGATTTATCAGGAGATCGTGCGCTCCCAGCAGAAGGGGGTGCAGGCATAATGGCGCAGACCGAAAGACAAACGGACCGTTCGCAGACGATGCCCGGGCCCGGCCTGGGCCGCGGCCCGATGGGCGGGCGCAGGGGCGGCCCCGGCGCGATGAACTTTGCCAAACCGAAGGATTCCCGCAGGACGCTGCACCGGCTGCTGCCGTACCTGCGGCGGGATATTCCGCTGCTGTGCCTGGTGCTCGCGGCGCTGATCCTTTCGTCGCTCGCGACGCTGGCCGGCGCGTGGATGCTGACTCCGGTGTTCAATACCATCGCCGGAGAACCCGGCTACGAGGGAGGCCTGCCGAAGGTGGCGGCCTATCTGGCCGCGCTGGGCGGTATTTATCTGGTCGGCGTGCTCGCCTCGTTTATACAGAGCCGGGTGATGATCAGCGTTTGCCAGCGCATGGCCAAGCATATGCGGCAGGACCTGTACGACAAGGTGATCCGGCTGCCGCTGCGTTTCTTTGACGGGATGACCCATGGGGAAATCATGTCCCGTTTTTCCAACGATATGGACGTGGTGAGCGAAACGCTCAACAGCACGCTGGTGCAGGTGCTCTCCTCCATTCTGTCGATTGTCGGCACGCTGGTGAGCATGCTGATCCTCAGTATCCCGCTGACGCTGCTGACGATGGTGATGATCCCGGTGACGCTGTTGCTGGCCCGCTTCTTTATGGGCCGGGCGCGCCGCCGGTTCGGCGAGCAGCAAAAGGCGCTGGGCGAGCTCAACGGCCTGGTGGAAGAGACCATGGAAGGGCAGAAGATCGTCAAACTCTTTTGCCGGGAGGAAGAGACCCGGCGGCAGTTTGAGGAGAAAAACACCGCCTTCCGCGACAAGGCCATCCGGGCGCAGATCCTGGCCGGCACGATGATGCCGCTTACCCAGAGCGTCGGCACCTTCAACTACGTCATCATCGCCGTTGTGGGCGGGTGGATGGCGCTGTCCGGCCGCATGAATCTGGGCAATATTTCCACCTTCCTGGGGCTGTCCCGCCAGTTCAGCCATCCGGTCACGCAGATCTCCAACCAGTTGTCGATGGTACAGTCGGCCCTGGCCGGCGCCGAGCGGGTGTTTGAGATGATGGATACCCTGCCGGAACCGGAAGACGCGCCGGATGCGGTGCGCCTGCGCCGGGAAGGGGATGGCTTCTGCTTTGTGAGCGGCGACGGAACGAAGACGCCCCTGCGGGGCGACGTGCGCTTTGAACACGTCACCTTCGGCTATCTGCCGGAAAAAACGGTGCTGCACGATGTGTCGATGTACGCCAAGCCCGGGCAGAAGATCGCGCTGGTGGGGTCTACCGGCGCCGGCAAGACCACCATCACCAACCTGCTGACCCGGTTTTATGAGATCAACGAGGGTACGGTGACCATCGACGGCATCGACATCCGCCGCATTGCGCTGGACGATCTGCGCAACTGCATGGCCATGGTATTGCAGGATACGCATCTGTTCAGCGGTACCGTGATGGAGAATATCCGCTACGGCCGGCTCGACGCGACGGATGAGCAGTGTATGGAGGCGGCCAAACTGGCCAACGCCCATTCCTTCATCCAGCGGTTGCCGCAAGGGTATCAGACCCGGCTGGAAGGGGACGGCGCCAATCTGTCGCAGGGGCAGCGGCAACTGCTGAATATCGCCCGCGCCGCGGTGGCGGACCCGCCCATCCTGATTCTGGACGAAGCCACCAGCTCGGTGGATACCCGTACCGAGCTGCACATCGAACGGGGGATGGATCAGCTCATGCAGGGACGCACCACCTTCGTGATCGCGCACCGGCTGTCCACCGTGCGCAATGCAGACGCCATCATGGTCATGGAACACGGCCGCATTATCGAGCGGGGCAGCCACGACGATCTGGTGGCGCAGAAGGGCCGGTACTATCAACTGTACGTCGGCCAGACGGAATTGGACTGACGCCGTCCGACGGCAAAAAAGGAGAGACCGGTATGGCACAGATATTGGAAACGGTGATGCTGATCTGCTTCGGCTTTTCATGGCCGATCAATGCGTATAAAAACTTCAAGGCCGGCACCGCCCGGACAATCAGCCTGCCGTTCAACCTGCTGATCATCGCGGGGTATCTGGCGGGTATTGCGGCCAAGTTCTGCACCGGCACGGTCAATTACGTGACGGCGGTGTATTTTCTGAACCTGGCGATGGTTTCGCTGAACGTGGCGGTCTATTTCCGCAACCGGCGGCTGGATAAAGCGCGGGCCGCAAAGGATGCTTCCCGTTGAAAAGAATAAAAAAAGAACCGCGGCCCGGCCGCGGTTCTTTTTCTTGCTTTTTACATGGTTTCGGGTGCGGAGATCTTCAACAGCGTCAACACGTTACGCAGTACGATCCGCACCGCGGCGCACAGCGCCAGCCGCGCCTGTGTGAGCTGTTCGTCGTCGCATTGGACCCGGCATGCGTTGTAGAACTTATGGAACAAGGTGGCCAGGTCGCCGGCGTAGCGGGTCATCCGGGCGGGGTCGTATTCTCTGGCGGCGCCGATGATCTCCTCTTCCAGACCGGCCATCTGACGGATCAGTTCCTTTTCCTCCGGCGCCGTCAGGCAAGCCAGCTGCGCGGCGGTGCAGGGGCGCAGCTCGACGCCGTCCTGCGCCAGACGGCGGAAAATGGAGCAGATGCGCGCGTGCGCGTACTGCACGTAATACACCGGGTTGGAAGCGGATTGCTCGATAGCCAGGTCCAGGTCGAAGTCCATGCGCACGCCGGCCTCGCGCAGGTTGAAGAAGAAGCGGGCCGCATCCACCGGCACCTCGTCCAGCAGGTCCGCCAGCTGGATGGCTTTGCCGGAGCGTTTGGACATACGCACCACCTCGCCGTTCTGCATCAGGCGCACCAGCTGGATGAGCACCACGTCGAGCCGGCTGCCGTCCATCCCGATGGCGTCCATGGCGCCCTTCATGCGGGCCACGTGGCCGTGGTGGTCGGCTCCCCAGACGTCGATGCACCGCTCGAACCCGCGCAGGAACTTGTTGCGGTGGTAGGCGATATCGGCGGCGAAATAGGTGGGGTTGCCGTTGGCGCGCACCAGCACGTCGTCCTTCAGCTCCAACCGGTCGATTTCCGCCTGCGTTTTGCCTTGTGCGAGCAGCTGCTCGGTGAGCACCTGCTTGTTTTTGTACCACAGCGCCCCGTCCTGCTCATAGGTCAGGCCCTTCTGCCGCAGGATGTCAATGACCTGCGCCACCTCGCCGCTCCGGTGCAGGGAGGATTCGCGGAACCACTCGTCGTACACGATGCGGTATTTTTCCAGGTCGCGCTGCATCCGTTCGATATTGCGGGGCAAAGCAAAACGCACCAGCGCTTCCCGCCGCTGCGCCTCGTCGGCCCGGACGTACCGGTCGCCGTAGACGGCGGCAAAATCCTCCGCGTGCTGCCGGATATCGTCGCCGTGGTAGGCGTCCTCCGGCAGCTCGGGCGCGTCTTCGCCCAGGTACTTCTGCAAATAGCGCACGTCAAGCGACAGGGCAAACTTTTCAATCTGATTGCCGGCGTCGTTGATATAAAATTCGCGCCAGACGCGGTAGCCGGCGGCGTCGAGCACGGCGGCCAGACAATCGCCCAGCGCGCCGCCGCGGGCGTTGCCCATATGCATCGGGCCGGTAGGATTGGCTGACACGAACTCCACCTTTACCTTGCGGCCGCGGCCGTAGTCGCTGCGGCCGTAATCAGCGCCTTTTTCCAGTATTTCGGCCACGGCTCCGCCGTAAAAGGAAGAGTCCAGATAAAAGTTGAGGAAGCCGGGGCCGGCCACCTCCGCCTTGGCAAAGCAGGTGCCCTGCGTCGAAAAATAGCGCATCAGGATATCGGCGATGCGGCGCGGCGCCGTGCGGAAGGTTTTGGCGGATACCAGCGCCGCATTGGCGGACAGGTCGCCGTGTTCCCGGTCGGCCGGCACCTCGATATCGAACGCCGGCAGGGGCGCCTGCGGCAGTTCCCCGGCCGCCACGGCGGCGGACAGGGCGGCCGCCAGACCGGCCCGGATCTGTTCATGTGCGGTTTTCAACATCTGAGACATGGGTTTTCTCCTTATCGAATGAGGATATGGATCTCAAAAGCTGCCGTCTGGCCGCCGAGATCCAGCGTATAGCGCAAGGTGACACGGCCCCCGACGGAGGTTAAGTCAAAACGGACCAGCGCGGTATCGGTCTGTACCGGGATGGTGCCGTAAGGGGTGGCGTAGCGGCCCGTCCGCTTTTGCCCCGGCGTCAGCGGCAGAACGGTCTCCCACGGGGCGGCGCGCCGCAGTTCGGCCCCGGCGGCGGTCAGCATCAGGGTAGCGGGCGCAGCCTGACCGCCCAAACACTCGGTATACTGCAGCTGCCATCCGTCCGGCAGACGGGTCAACGTGCCCGTTGTGTCGGTCCGCAGCCGTTCCCGCTGCCCGTCGGCGGTGCGCAGGGTGCGCACCGCTATTTTCAGGGACATATCGCCGGCTCCTCGGCGTGGGCCACCAGGACCCGGCTGCCGATCTCGCGGCCGAGGAACCGGTGCGCCACGGCGGAAAAATCTTCCGGCCGGTCGCTGACAAAGAAGCGGCCTTCACCGCCGGTTTCCCGCCCGGAAGCAAGCCCCTGCTGCGTGAGCAGGCGGGCACAGGCGTCGGCGCAGCAGGCGCCGGAATCGATCAGCGTCACGCCGTCGCCCATCCGGTCGCGGATGATGTCGCTCAGCAGCGGAAAGTGGGTGCAGCCGAGGATCAGGGTATCCACCCCGGCATCCTTCATCGGCTGCAAATAGCGTTTGGCTACCGCGACGGCCGCTTCATCGTCCCGCGCGATCCAGCCGGATTCCACCAGCGGGACGAACAGCGGGCAGGCCTGCGCCACCGTTTGAATCGACGGATTGATCCGCCGCAGTTGCTGCTCATATGCGCCGGAGCGTACGGTGGCCGACGTACCGAGGATGCCGACCCGGCCGTTGACCGTGGCGGCGGCCGCGGCCGCGGCGGTAGGTTCCACCACGCCGAAGGCGGGCACCGCGGCCTGCCGCAGCACGTGCGGGGCGACCGAACTGACGGTGCCGCAGGCGGCGATGATCAATTTGACGTTTTGCTTTTCCAAAAAGCGGCAATCCTGCCCGGCGTATTCCGCAATGGTGGCGGCGCTGCGGGTGCCGTAGGGGACGCGGCCGGTATCGCCGAAATACACGATATCCTCCCCGGGCAGGCGCTGCATCAGCCGGCGCACCGCCGTCAGCCCGCCGAGCCCGGAATCGAACACACCGATGGGACGCAGATCCATTTTTCCTGCCGCCTCCTTGCCGTGATTTTCATCTATTAAGCATAGCATATTTTCCGCCGGAGTGCAACGGGGGGACGAGAAGATTTTATAATTTACAAATCTTTTATAATAAAACGGTTGTAACCGCCCCGCGGATATGGTACAATAGGACTGATTTTATGAGGTAAGAGGTGCCTGTATGGGACTGATCAAAGCGTTATTCGGCGATTACAGTCAGCGGGAGATCAAGCGGATCCGCCCGCTGTGCGATAAGATCCTTTCGCTGGAAGAGGAATACCGCGCCATGAGCGAGGAACAGCTCAAAGGGCAGACGCAGGTCCTGCGGGACCGCCTGCACAACGGCGAGAGCACTGACGACATCCTGCCGGAGGCGTTTGCCGCCTGCCGGGAGGCGTGCGACCGGGTGCTGGGCATGCGGCCGTTCCCGGTGCAGGTGCTCGGCGGCATTGTTCTGCATCAGGGCCGTATCGCCGAGATGAAGACCGGCGAGGGCAAAACGCTGGTGGCCACCCTGCCCGCCTACCTCAACGCCCTGACCGGCGAAGGGGTGCACATCGTCACCGTCAACGATTATCTGGCCCGCCGCGACAGTGAATGGATGGGCAAGGTATACCGTTACCTGGGCCTGACGGTAGGGCTGATCGTGCACGACCTCGATAACGAAAAACGCCGGCAGGCCTATGCCGCAGATATCACGTACGGTACCAATAACGAGCTGGGGTTCGACTATCTGCGCGACAATATGGTCATTTACAAAAAAGACAAGGTCCAGCGCGGGCACGTGTTTGCCATCGTCGACGAGGTGGACAGCATCCTGATCGACGAAGCCCGCACGCCGCTGATCATTTCCGGCCAGGGCGAGCGTTCGACCGATCTGTACGAGCGGGCCGACCGCTTTGCCCGCTCTTTGAAGCTGATCAAGGTCAAAGAGATGGACGCCAAGCAGGAGCAGGACGAGAACGCGGCCGACTATATTGTGGACGAAAAGGCCCGTACCGCCACCCTGACCCGCTCCGGCGTGCAGAAGGCGGAGCAGGCTTTTCAGGTGGAAAACCTCATGGACCCCGAAAATATGACGCTGCTGCACCACATCAACCAGGCCATCAAGGCCCGCGGCGTGATGCGGCGGGATATCGACTACGTCGTTAAGGACGGGCAGGTCATCATCGTCGACGAGTTCACCGGCCGGCTGATGCTCGGCCGCCGCTACAACGAAGGGCTGCATCAGGCCATCGAGGCCAAGGAGGGCGTCAAGGTCGAGCGGGAGAGCAAAACGCTGGCCACCATCACCTTCCAGAACTTCTTCCGGCTGTATCGCAAGCTGTCGGGCATGACCGGTACCGCCATGACCGAGGCGGACGAGTTCCAGCAGATCTATAAGCTGGACGTTGTGGAGATCCCCACCAACCGTCCGATGATCCGGCAGGATTACCCCGATTGCATTTTTAAGACGGAAAACGGCAAATTTGCCGCCATCATCGAGCAGATCGAAGAATGCCACGCCAAAGGGCAGCCGGTGCTGGTGGGCACCATCTCCATTGAAAAGTCGGAACAGTTGTCGGCGCTGCTGAAAAAGCGGGGCATCCCGCACGAGGTGCTCAACGCCAAGCAGCATGAAAGGGAGGCGGGCATCGTCGCGCAGGCCGGCAAGGCGGGCGCGGTCACCATCGCCACCAATATGGCCGGCCGCGGTACCGACATCCGCCTCGGCGGCAATCCGGAGTATCTGGCAAAGGCCGAAATGCGCCGGATGGGCATCCCGGAGGAGATGATCGCCGAATCCACCGCCTTCGGCGATACCGACAATGAAGAGATTTTGCAGGCGCGGGAAACTTTCCGCGCTCTGGAGGCGCGCTTCCGGGAGGAAACGCGGCCGGAGGAAGAGGCCGTCAAGGCAGCCGGCGGGCTGTTCATCCTCGGTACCGAGCGGCACGAATCCCGCCGGATCGATAACCAGCTGCGCGGCCGTTCCGGCCGGCAGGGGGACCCGGGTGCGTCCCGCTTTTATCTGTCACTGCAGGACGACCTGATGCGGCTGTTCGGCGGCGAACGGATGAACGCCGTGATGGAGCTGCTGAAAATTGACGAAAACATGCCGATCGAAAACCGGATGCTCTCCAATTCCATTGAGAGCGCGCAGCGCCGTGTAGAGGAGCGCAACTTCGGCGTGCGCCGCGACGTGCTGCAATACGACGACGTGATGAACCGCCAGCGCGAGATCATCTATGCCCAGCGCGACAAGGTGCTCGACGGCGAAAGCGTCAAGGACAGCCTGATCGGCATGATCCGCGAGTCGATCGAGACCAACGTGCACCGCTACGCCGCGGCCGACCAGCCGCACGACACGTGGAATATCGACGGCCTGCGCGCTTATTACAGCGGCTGGCTGTGTACCGAGGCGGACCTGCGCTATACTGCGCAGGAGCAGGAGGATATGGAACCGGACGAGATGATTTCCTTCCTGTTCGACAACGCCATGAAGATCTATCAGGCCAAGGAGGCCAAGTACGGCGAGACGCTCATGCGCGAGCTGGAGCGGGTCGTGCTGCTGAAAAACGTCGACCGGTACTGGATGGACCATATCGATAATATGGATCAGCTGCGCAAGGGTATCCACCTGCGCGCCTACGGGCAGAAGGATCCGGTGGTCATGTACCGCATCGAGGGCTTCGATATGTTCGACGAGATGATCTCCGCCATCCGGGAGGATTCGGCCCGTATGATGCTCACGGTGGAGATCCGCACGCAGGAGGAGCCCAAGCGCGAGCAGGTGGCCAGGGTCACCTCCGCCTCCGGCGCATCCGACGGCAGCGAAGCGCCCCGCACCGTGCGCAAAACGGCGGCGCAGAAGGTGGGCCGCAACGACCCCTGCCCGTGCGGCTGCGGGAAAAAATACAAAAAATGCTGCGGGGCCGGCCAGCCCGCGGGAAAGGATTGAGCGCATATGAAGCTCGGTATCGTGGGGTTGCCCAACGTCGGCAAATCCACTTTGTTTAACGCTATTACCAACGCCGGCGCGCCCAGCGCCAACTATCCGTTCTGCACCATCGACCCCAACGTGGGGGTCGTCGCGGTGCCGGACAGCCGGCTGGACCGCCTGGCCGAGATCTATCATCCGGAAAAGGTGACCCCGGCAGTCGTGGAGTTCGTCGACATCGCCGGGCTGGTCAAGGGCGCCAGCCGGGGCGAGGGGCTGGGCAACAAGTTCCTGGCCAACATCCGCCAGGTGGATGCCATCGTGCACGTGGTGCGCTGCTTTGAAAACGACGATATTATTCACGTTGAAGGCAGCGTCGACCCGCTGCGGGATATGGAAACGATCAATCTGGAACTGATTTTTGCCGATATGGAAACGCTGCAAAAGCGCATCGACCGGACGGCCAAGGCGCTCAAAGGCGACAAGGGCCTGCAGACCGAACTGGATTTTCTCCGTTCGGTGGAGGCACAGTTGGAAAAAGGGCTGCCGGCCCGGTCGGTCACCTGTACGCCGGAGCAGCAGGCCGTGCTGGACAGCGCCTGCCTGCTGACGGCCAAGTCGGTCATCTACGTGGCCAACCTCAGCGAGGAGGATTTCGGCGCCGGCGGGCCCGATCAAAACCCGTTGTACGGGAAGGTGGCCGCGCAGGCCCGGGCCGAACAGGCGGAGGTGCTGCCCATCTGCGCCCGCATGGAGGAAGAGATCGCCGGCATGGAACCGGAGGAAAAGGCGCTGTTCCTGGAGGAACTGGGACTGGCGCAGTCCGGCCTGGACCGGCTGATACAGGCCGGGTACCGGCTGCTGGGGCTGATCTCGTACCTGACGGCGGGGCAGCCGGAGGTGCGCGCGTGGACCATTACAAAAGGCACCAAGGCGCCGGCCGCCGCCGGCAAGATCCATACCGATTTTGAGCGGGGCTTCATCCGGGCGGAGGTCATCGGGTTCGACACGCTCATGGAATGCGGCGGGTCGATGGCGGCCGCGAAGGAAAAAGGGCTGGTCCGTTCCGAGGGGAAGGACTATGTGATGCAGGACGGCGACATCGTGCTGTTCCGCTTTAACGTCTGACCAACGTCTGAAAAAAGGGGTGACAAGGATGAAAAAAGCGCTGTGGATCATCAACCCGTGTTCCGGTAAGACGACGTCCCGGGCCGGTTTGGGAGAAGGCCTGCATATTTTCAGCCGGGCCGACATAGAGCCGACGGTGTATTTTACCCGTGCCAAAGGGGACGCCGCCGCGGCGGCCGAAAAGGCGCAGGGCTATGATATGCTCGTCTGCTGCGGCGGAGACGGGACTCTCAACGAGGTGATCAACGGGCTGCTGCGGCGGCCGGATCCGCTGCCGCTGGGATATATTCCTTCCGGCACCACCAACGATTTTGCCGCCAGCCTCGGGCTGTCCAAACGCATCGCCGAAGCGGCCCGCGACATCGTGGAGGGGGAGCCGACGCCCATTGATGTCGGCTCGCTGCAAGGCAGACGGTTTTCGTATATCGCCTCGTTCGGTGCGTTTACCAGGGCCTCGTACAGTACGCCGCAAAAGGTCAAGAACGCCTGGGGGCACCTGGCCTACATCTTTGAAGGGATCAAAGAGGTGACCAACATCAAGCCGATGCAGATATCCGTGCTGGCCAACGGCCGGCGGTATGAGGACAACTATCTGTTCGGCGCCGTTTCCAACTCGACTTCGGTGGCGGGGCCGTTCAAACTGCGGCGGGATATGGTCGATTTTTCCGACGGCCGGTTTGAGGTGATGCTCATCCGGCAGCCGAAAAAGAACGCCGACCTGTACGCCGCTATCCAGAACCTCGCCAATCAGGAATATGATCCCCGGTACATCACCTTCTTCCACGCCGACAAGGTGGAGCTGACCTCGTCGGAGAAGATCGAATGGACGCTCGACGGCGAATACGGGGGCGGTTATACCGAATCAATGGTGCAAGTGCTGCCGCACGCGCTGCAGCTGATCTGCCGGCCCGCGGCCGAAAAGGCAAAAAGAAAACCGAAAAAGGAATGATCCGTTCGTGCGGATATAAAAAGGGACGGGAGTCTGGCTCCCGTCCCTTTTTTGCCGTGGGCGGCATTTTTATTTTCCTTCTTTCAGCCTGTGGCCGTCCGGTGCGCGCAGGGCGGCAATGCGGTCGCGCAGCAGCGCCGCCTGTTCGAACTCCAACAACCGGGAGGCGTTGCGCATCTCCTTGGTCAGCTGCTCGATCAGCTTTTCGCGCTGGGCGCGGGTCATGCGGCGGATCTCCTGTTCAGCCTGCTCCCGCGGGGAGATTTCGATGATGTCCCGCACCGTTTTGACGATGGTCTGCGGGACGATGCCGTGCTCCTGATTGTACCGCTGCTGGATGGCGCGGCGGCGGTTGGTCTCAGTCAGCGCCTTTTCCATCGCGTCGGTCACGGTGTCGGCATACATGATGACCTGCCCGCCGGCGTTGCGGGCGGCCCGGCCGATGGTTTGGATCAGCGACGTTTCCGATCGCAGGAAGCCCTCTTTGTCGGCATCGAGGATCGCCACCAGAGACACCTCCGGCAGATCCAGCCCCTCGCGCAGCAGGTTGATGCCCACCAGCACGTCGAACACGCCCAGCCGCAGGTCGCGGATGATCTCCATGCGCTCGATGGTATCGACGTCGTGGTGCATATAGCGCACCTTGATGCCGGCGTTTTCCAGGAATGCGGTCAGGTCCTCCGCCATACGCTTGGTCAGGGTGGTGACCAGTACCCGCTCCTGCCGGGCCGTGCGCTGCCGGATCTGTTCCATCAGGTCGTCGATCTGCCCTTCGACCGGTTTGACGATGACCTCAGGGTCCAGCAGGCCGGTGGGGCGGATGACCTGCTCGGCGATCTGGGTGGCGTGCGCCCGCTCGAATTCGCCGGGCGTGGCGCTGACGTAGACCGCCTGGTGCATACGGGCGTAAAACTCTTCGAACCGCAACGGGCGGTTGTCGAAGGCGCTCGGCAGGCGGAAACCGAAATCCACCAGCGCCTGTTTGCGGGCCCGGTCGCCGCCGTACATGGCCCGTACCTGCGGCAGCGTCACGTGGGATTCATCCACCAGCAGCAGAAAATCATCGGGAAAGTAATCCAGCAGGGTGAAGGGGGTGCTGCCCGGCGCCCGCCGGGCCAGCACGCGCGAATAGTTTTCGATGCCGGAGCAAAAGCCGATCTCGCGCAGCATTTCCATATCGTACTCGGTGCGCTGCCGGATGCGCTGCGCCTCGATCAGTTTGCCCTGTGCGGTAAAATCGGCCACGCACTGCTCCATCTCCCGCCGGATGTCCTCCAACGCCTCTTCCAGCGTGTCCGGCGGCACGATGTAGTGGGAGGCGGGATATACTGCGGCGTGGTTGAGCCCCTGTAGCACCTCGCCCGTCAGCGGACGGATCTCGGACAGGCGGTCGATCTCGTCGCCGAAAAACTCGACGCGGATGGCTTTGTCCCCGGAGTAAGCGGGGAAGATCTCCACCACGTCGCCCCGTACGCGGAACTTGTTGCGGGTAAAATTGACGTCGTTGCGTTCGTATTGCAGCGCCACCAGCTTGTCCAGCAGTGCGTTGCGCTCCCAATGCATGCCGGGGCGCAGCGAGATGATGCTGTTGCGGTAGTCGATCGGGTTGCCGAGGGTGTAGATGCAGGACACGCTCGCCACGATCACGACGTCCCGCCGCTCCGACAGCGAGCAGGTGGCGGAATGGCGCAGTTTGTCGATCTCGTCATTGATGGAGGAATCCTTTTCGATATAGGTGTCGGTAGAGGGAATATAGGCCTCCGGCTGGTAATAATCGTAGTAGGAGACGAAGTATTCCACCGCGTTTTCGGGGAAGAATTCCCGGAACTCGGAGCAAAGCTGGGCGGCCAGCGTTTTGTTGTGGGCCAGCACCAGCGTCGGCTTGTTCACCCGGGCGATCAGGTTGGCCATGGTAAAGGTTTTGCCGGAACCGGTCACGCCAAGCAATACCTGTTCCCGGTCGCCGCGCTGCACGCCGGCAACCAGTTTCTCGATCGCCTGCGGCTGGTCGCCGGTCGGCTTAAATTGTGAGTGTAAAATAAACTTGTCCACAAAAAACTCTCTTTCTCACTATGCCCGGCGGTTGCCGGGCCATTCGTGCAACGGTTTATGTGAAAACAGTTACGCCGTTCCTCCGTCAGGCCTGACGGTTCCCCGCCGTAATCAGCCGGAACACTTGATACGCGGCAGCGCTGAGATTTTTGTATGCGTTATCGTGATTTAACGCTTCTTCTAACGTTGTAACGCCTCTCACGATCGGGAAATAAGCATCGATGCCGTGTTCGTTGCATATCTCGGCGTCCTCTGTTACACAGCCTGAAAAGGCAATGACGGTCTTGCCGTATTTTTTAGCAAGTTTCGCAACGCCTGCGGGCGCTTTCCCCATGACGGTCTGTGAATCCAGCCGGCCCTCGCCGGTCACAACAATATCCGCTCCCTTTATATCGTTTTCTATTCCGGTTTGTTCTAAAACTATTTCAATCCCCGGTTTCAGAGTTGCGTTTGTAAACGACAGAAAAGCAAACCCCAAACCGCCGGCCGCGCCGGCGCCGGCGTGATTTTGGTCCGCTTTTTCAGATACCTTTTTAGCTGCCTGCGCATAGTTTTTTAGCCAAATATCCATGTTGTCAATCATTTCGGGCGTGGCGCCTTTTTGCGGAGCAAACACCGCACTGCAGCCGTTTTCGCCGCAAAGCGGGTTGGTTACATCGCAGGCTATATGAAAAACGCAATCTTTCAGTGCAGGCATTGCGTGATCCGTTCTTATCTCCGCCAAATCTTTCATTCCGATTGCTCCGGGATCAACAGGCCTTTTGTTCCTGTCCAAAAACGCAAAGCCCAGAGCGGACAGCATACCGGTTCCGCCGTCGTTGGTGGCACTGCCGCCGATCCCTATTATAAAACGGCGGCAGCCTCTTCGGATGGCATCCGAAATCAGCTCGCCCACTCCGTACGTTGTGGTTACGAAGGGGTTCCTTTCGCTGGCGTCGATAAGGGTGATGCCGGCTGCGGACGCCATTTCTATAACGGCGGTGTTCCTTTCCTTCAAAATACAGTATTTGGCGTTTACAGGCTTTAACAGCGGACCCCTGACGGTTAAGTGAATCGTCTCCGAATCGAAGCCGGAAGCCAACGCCTCCACGGTTCCCTCACCGCCGTCGGCTAACGGCTTAACGGTAACTTTTGCGTCTTTATCTAATCTGAGGACGGCGTCTCTGACGGCATTTCCCGCCTCCATGGATGACAGACTGCCCTTGAAGGAATCAATGGCTACCAACACGTTCATTTTCATCATCCCTTACCGTCACCGATACGCCGTCGGAAACTGCGACCGCCCCGGCAGCATCGTTTTTAGCATTTGCTTTGGATACAGGTTTATCCGATGCATCCTGTGTGATTACGGCGTTATTTTCACCCGGAAAAACCGCGTGAAGAAGAAAACGGCCCGCGGCAGAACCGCCTTACTGTGAAAAATCCGTCCCGGCGACAAAAGCCGGGAAGCCGTTACGGCCGCCCGGCAGAGGGGGAAACAGGCGCACCCGTTCAGCGCCGGGCCAAAGCCGACGGCAGCGGACCGCTCTTTGAAAACAGGTGGGCCAGCGACGGGGATTTCCGCATCGAAACGTATTCCAGCCGCGGATGGGTCAGGTCAAGGTCTTCCGGGGCGGTGGCCACGCCGGGGATGATCAGATGATCCAGCAGCGTGACGTTGACGCTGTGCAGCATATTGCTCAGCTCGCGGGTGTTGACAATGTCATCCGCCGAGGGGATGGCGTACGCGCCGGGATGGTTGTGGGCCAGGATCACGGCGGCGGCGTTGCAGCGGATCGCCAGCGCCACCACCGTGCGGGCGGACAGAGGAACGCACGTACAATCCCCCTCGGAGACGAAATCGGCATACAACACGCTGCACCGCGGATCCAGGCAGACCAAAAAGACCCGCTCCTGCCGTTCGCCGACAAAGTGCGGCACGATCAGTTCAGCCGCCTGCTGCACGGAGGTCAGGCGGGGCGCCGCCTTAAACAGATCTTTATAATACGCCTGAAACGTCTGGAGTGTCAGCAGAATCAGCACGGCGGCGTTGTGCGTCATGCCGGGGACCCGGCACAAGTCCTCATACGTGGCCTCAAATACGCCGGAGACGGAGCCGAAGGTGTCCAGCAACCGGTGTGCCAGCGGGTTGGTATCCTTCCGGGGAATAGAGAAAAACAGCAGCAGTTCCAGCGCCTGATACGGGGTGAGGGTATGCAGCCCGTTTTTCAAAAATTGCTCCTTCAGCCGTTCCCGATGGCCTTCATGGATGGGATGGTTTTCCATACGACACTTCCGTTACTTTTCTTTTTTGCGCAGAGGGTGCAGCGTTCCGTCCGCCTCCGCCACGACCACGCGGTCCAACTGAGCGTTCAGGTTGCGCCGGACGGCGGCCAGATATTGCTGCCGGAGCGCGTCGCGCTCCCGGCTTTCCTCTTCGGTCAGCCCTTCCGCTCGGGCTTTGGCCGCCAGTTGATTGATGCGGTCCAGCAATGCGGACATCGCGCAGTCCCCCTTTACAATATGCGGGATAGCCGGGAACGGGAGACAGCCGTGTAAATCGGCAGGCACAACGCCAGGTTGATTGCCAGCTCCACGGCAAAGTTGACCAGCACAAGGGAAAAGATAAACCAGAACCCCGCCAGAAAGCCGGCGTTTTCATCCAGATGGAAGTCCTGCACCAGCGTCGGGCGGAAGAGGGTCAGCATACCCAGGCAGTACAGCCCCGTGTTGACCAGCGGCGCGGCGACCGACGCCGCCAGCACGGCCGCGGGCTTGTTGTGCTTTTGCAGCAGCCGGAACAGGCCGGCCGCGGCCGCCCCGGCCAGGATGCCCTTGCCCAGGCAGACGGCCAGCGTGCCGAACGGGTTAATATTGATCAGCAGGGCGGTGAAGGGGTCCAGCCCGGACAACCCGCCGAAAAACACGACGGCGCCGAACACAAAGCCCAGCCACATGCCGTACCGGACGCCCAGCACGGCGCCGCCGAGAACGATCGGGATCAATACAAAGGACAGTTTGTTGGCGGAGATCTGCGGGATGCAGCCGATCAGCTGCAAAATGATCACCAGCGCGGTCAGCAGCCCGCCGGCCACCAGCCGCTGCAGGCTTTTGCGGGAAAAAGAAGTGGACATGTTTGTTGGCTCCTTTCACTGTCGTTCCGCCTGTGGGCGGATACGGCGCTCGGAAAAAGGGTGGAGGGCGTCTTTGTATCATGAACAGCGCGCTGCGGTGCTTCCGTCGAAGCTATCGCGCGGCTGAAAATCATTCGTTCTTTTCGGCAGGCGTGCGCAGATTCTTTTCCCAAATCAGGCGCAGGCCTTCCAGCAGCAGTTCGTTGTCATATACGTTGGGGTGCAGGCATTGCCCGGCGATCTCCCGGCCGAGCCCGCCGGTAATGATCACCTTGACCGGGCAGCCGATCTCTTTCTCGATCCGGTCGGTCACGCCGTCAACGATGGCGGCGGTGCCGAACACGGCGCCGGAACGCATCGAATCGTTGGTGTTGCGGCCGATGACGCGGGGCGGCGTTTGCAGCCGCACGTGCGGCAGCAGCGAGGTGCGGGTACTCAGTGCGTCATAAGAGGTGACCACACCCGGCAGAATAACGCCGCCGAGGAAGGAACCGTCCCGGCCGACGACCGAAACGGTGGTCGCCGTACCGAGATCCCATACCGCGCAGGGCGCGCCGTAACGGGCAATGGCGGCAACGGCACCCACCAGCAGGTCGGCCCCGAGCTGAGCCGGGTCATCCAGCCGGATATTGACGCCGGTGCGGGTGCCGGGCCCTACGAACAGCGGCGTGCAGCCGGTTACGCTCAGGACGGCCCGCTGCAGCGCATTGTCCAGCGACGGGACGACCGAGCAGATCACGGCGCCTTCGAAGGCGGACGGTTCTACGTCGTGCAGGCGCAGGATATTGTGCAGCAGCACGGCGTATTCGTCCCCGGTGCGGGCGTGGTCGGTCATCAGCCGCGCCTCGAACAACAGGGCGTCCTTTTCAAAAACGCCCACCGTGATGTTGGTATTGCCCATATCCATTGTCAGCAGCATACCGCGCCCTCCCCGCCATTGTACTATAAGACAGAATTATCATATCACAGTCGGCCATTCCGCGCAATATAAAAATAAAAATATTATTGAAAAAATCGGATAAATATGGTACACTCGTAAAAGAATAAGCGAAGAGCAGGCAAACTTGATGGAGGAAACGGTATGCGCTTAAAACGAGTATTGGCCGCCCTGTGTGCGGGGCTGACGGCTGCAGCCGTCAGCGCGGGGTCGTTTGTCGTTTCGGCGGCCAACGGATACTATACCAACCGCCGGATCGTGATCGCGACCGAACCGGGTGAAATGTCGGAGTACGTGGAATACTACTATCAGGACGACAACGGCAATATCGTGGAAGGCCGTCCGGATCAGATGGAGTGGGGGGAAACCGGCTATAAAGGGCAGGGCCTGCGCCTCAACGGCACCAAGGGATATCTCCGTCTGGGCGCCCCGACGATGCGGGTGCGCACCTTTACCTTCGCCACGTGGATCAAATGGTATGGCAGTTCCGACCCCAAGCGCGGCGATGCGATCTATAACCAGAGCGTATTCAACATCTGCAAAAAGGACGGCAGCAACTGGTTCACCTTCTCGCCCCTGTATCTGGGGGATGAACGCGGCATCCACGGCGTGTACGTGGGCTTCAAGCAGGGGGACACCCTGACCGAGGTATACAAAGAATCCATCCAGGGGCTGACCTATACGCTGCCCACTTACGAGTGGCATCATGTGGCCGTAGTCGTGTCCGAGACGGAACTGCAGCTGTATATCGACGGGGCGCTGTTTGCCTCCACTCCCGTCGTCACTTATGTAGGAGACCTGAACGCCAACGGCATGTATATCGGCACCCCCGCGTTTGAAAACGGCGCGCCGCTCAACGCCATGCTGGATGAGACCTATCTCTTCGAATACGACCTGTCCGCCGAGCAGGTCAACCGGATGTATCTCGGCATCGATCCGGACGACGACGTCACGCCGACGCCCACGTCCCAGACGGAGCCCCGGCCCACAGCCGTCTCTGTTACCGAACGATCCACCGTTACGCTGGATCCCGAATCGACCCGCGTGCAGACGATGTTCAGCGGAGAAAGAGGCATCTTCGACCTGCCGCTGTGGGGCGAATACCTGATCTTCGGCATCCTCGGCACGGTGTTGGTCCTGGCTGTTATCCTGAGCATCCTGGAGATCCGGCGCCGCCTGCGGCGCAAACGCCGGCACCATCACCACCACCACCATCACCGTCATCACGACGAATCCGGAAAAACGGCGGAAGCGCCGGCTGAAAATATGGCCGAAGGCACAGCCGGGGACCCGGATGCACAACCGGATGAAAACCGTTGAAAGGAGGCGAGCCGATCATGCGTAAAATAGGGGCTTTGCTCGCGGCACTGCTGCTGCCGCTGTTCTCGTTGGCGGCCGCCGCCGAGACGGAAACCGGCCTTTCTGTCGGGGATCAGCCGATGCAAAAGGTGATTTCTTTCGAAATTGAGGACAACGTCGGCTGCCTGATCGAGGAGCCGCGCGAGTATACGTTTTGGGAATATCCGCTGCTGACCGCCGGCGGCAAACGGAAGACCGGCAGCCTCAAATTATGCAACCATACCAGCCAAAGCGTGCACCTGTATCTCGACTCCGTCACGCTGCCGTATGAAAACGACGCGGCGCTGGAATATCTGGCGGCGCTGCGCATCACCATCACCCAGGGCGGGGAGGAATTATATGCCGGCCCGTACAGCAAACTCAATGACGCCGGCGGCATCCTGACCGACTTTTATCTGATCGCCGGCGAGGAGCGGGAGTGGAACTTTGAACTGTTCTGTCCGTTCAGTTACGCCGGAGAAGCGGAGAAGGTCTCCGAACCCTGTGTATGGAACTTCCGCGCCACCGCGCATACCTCGCGGGTGGGCCCGGTCAACGTCGAGTCGGAGGAGAGCTGGCAGCAAAAGGCGGCTATCCTGCTGATCGGCGCGGTGTTGGTACTGGTCGTCTGTGTGATCGCGGGGCTGGTGCATTACGTGCGGTCCGCCCGGCATCACAAGTGATCCCGGGCGGTCAATTCCCGCAGCCCGACCAGGATCAGCAGGCAGCTGAACCCGACGCGCAGCCCCTCGGTTCCGGCTGTGCCGATCAGGTGCTGCACGGCCAGGCAGGCGGGCAGCCCGCCGCATAAGCTCCAAAAAACCGCCCGGCTGTCTACCCGTTTGTGCCGCAGGTGGTCGACCAGCGCCGGCGGGGCGCAGCACAGAAAATACAGCAGATTATATAATGCGGCTTCCGCCGGGGACAGCCCGGCGATGCCGGTCAGCCATACCAGCAGCAGAGTTCCGCCGCCGACGCCCATCCCGCTGAGGATGCCGGCCGCCCACCCTGCCAGAAAAGAGGGGCCGATCATCGGGTTACCAGCACCCGCAGGCCGCCGTACAGCAGAAACAGGCCGAACAGCCGGCGCAGCCAAACCGTCGGCAAGCGCCGCATGACCCGGCCGGCGCACAGGCCGCCCGCCGCGCCGCCGAGCAGATACGGTACCGCCTGCACCGGTACGGGGCCTTGCTGCAGCAGCAGATAGGACACGGCGCACAACGGCAATATCACCGCAACCGACGTGGCAAACACCTGCTGTGTGCGCTGCCGGTACAGGCTGCGGTACACCGGTACCCATATCAGGCCGCCGCCGGCGCCGAACAAGCCGTTGACCAGCCCGGCCAGCGCGCCGGCTGTCAACAGCCGTAACCGCGATCTCACGGAGCGGGCCCCCTTTCAGTGAAAACGTCTCATTCCAAGGGTGGCCCGCCGCCCTGCAAAATATACGGATTCGGAGGAAAGGTTATGCAGTCTTACACGCCTTATATCGGGGATATTTCCCAATTGATCTCGGTGCGCACCTCCCGCCTGTGCGGCGGACGGGCCGAAGGCACGTTGATGACGCAGGTCAACAACGGTGCCGGGCTGGACGTGACGGTGCTGCCCGACCGCGGGATGGATCTGTACCAGATCCGTTTCAAAGGGTACGGCATGAATTATCTGTCTCCGGCCGGCATTGTGTCCCCGGCGTTTTATAACGACGTGGGGGCGGGCTTCCTGCGCAACTTTTTTGCCGGTTTCCTGACCACCTGCGGGTTGACCAACGTCGGCGGGCCGAACCGGTATCAAGGGACGGACTACCCGATGCACGGCCGGCTCGACAATCTGCCGGCCGAACAATATGCCGCGGCGGTGGAAGAGAAAGACGGCACGCCCACCGCCGTGCTGGAAGGCACAATGCAGGACGCGGCGATGTTTTACGAAAACCTGACGCTGCACCGCCGCCTGGAGATCCCGTACGGCGAGAACGTCATCCGTATGACGGATACCATCCGCAACCGTTCGTTTACAAAGGTGCCCTTCGCGGTGCTGTATCACTTCAATACGGGGTATCCCTTCCTTTGTGAGGATACCGAGCTGACCATGGATACCCGGCAGGTGACCGCCCGGGAGCCGGAAAACGCCGCACAGGAGAAGGATTGGCGGCGCATCGTTGCCCCGCACGACACGCAGGAGGTCGTGCTGTTTCACCGGCCGGCGGTGGACGGGCAGGGCCGCTCGGAATATACGCTGACCAACCGCCGCCTCGGCATCGGCTTTACCCTCCGGTATGACGGCGTGCAGCTGGACCGGCTGACGCAGTGGAAGATGTTCAACCGGGGCGAATACGTCATGGGCCTCGAGCCGTGCAACACCACGCTCGGCTCCCGGCAGGATGCACATCAGGCCGGCGCCGTGCATTTTCTGGACGGGCAGGCGGAAACGACGCTGACCTTCGAAATCCGGTTCTTTACCGTTTAATCTGACAGAAAAGGAGAGATTGCTGTGCGCCTGGTGTTGACCGATGCCGCCACGCTGGGAGAGGATATCTCTCCGCAGGAATGGTTTGCCCCGTTCGGGGAAGTGGAGATCTATCCGCTCACGCAGCCGGCGCAGGTGGCGGAGCGGATTGCCGGGGCGCAGGCGGTACTGTGCAACAAAACCCGCATTGCCGCCGCCGATATGGAGCAGGCGCCGCAGTTGCGGTATATCGGCCTGTTCGCGACCGGGTACAATAATATCGACGTGGAAGCGGCCCACCGCCGCGGGATCACCGTATGCAACGTACCCGGCTATTCGACCGACGCGGTCGCGCAGCATACCTTTGCCCTGTTGCTGGCGCGATACAGCCGCGTGGCGGAGTTTGACGCCTATACCAGGGCCGGGCGGTGGCAGTACAGCCGCACCTTTTCTCCGTATTTATATCAGACGCATGAGGTGACCGGCCGGACGATCGGCATCGTCGGTTACGGCAGCATCGGCCGCCGGGTGGCGCAGATCGCGCAGGCCATCGGCATGAAGGTGCTGGTGTACACCCGCACGCCGCGTCCGGCGGAAGGGGTGACCTTCGTTTCCTTTCCGCAGCTGCTGCGGGAAAGCGACGTCATCACCGTTCACTGCCCGCTCAATGCGGCGTCGGAAAAGATGTTTGACGCGGCGGCTTTTGCCGCCTGCAAACCGGGCGCTTATTTCATCAATACCGCCCGCGGCGGCGTGGTGGACGAGGCCGCCCTGCGGGACGCCGTGCTGCACGGACCGCTTTCCGGCGCGGCGGTGGACGTCGTGACGCAGGAACCGATGCCGGGCGACTGCCCGCTGGCCGGCGTGCCGGGCATCACCATTACCCCGCACGTCGCCTGGGCGCCGGTGGAAACGCGCGGCCGTCTGATGCAGATGGTGCAGGACAATCTCAGGGCGTTTCTGGCCGGCCGGCCGCAGAATACGGTGTAAAAAGCGGCGCTCCCTTATCAAGCAGAAAAACAGGAGGTCTCGGCTTTGAAAAAAATCTTTTTTCACAAAAGTATCTATATGCTGTCGGATTCTCTGGTGCAGATCCTCTCCATACTGGGTACCTATCTGCTGCTGCGCCTGTTCGACCTGAGCTATAATCCGAACTTTTTGCCGATGGCGACCATCCTCGGCATAGTGCTGGGCGTCAGCGGGCAGATCCTGCTGGTGTACGACCGCGTGCGTACCGGCGCCCGGAGGACCATCCTGCTGCTTTCGCTGCTGGCCCTGCTGCCGGCGAACGCCGTCAACCTCGGGCTGTGCTGGCTGGTGTTCCGGAGCGTTTCGTGGCAGTTCTGGGTACTGTACGTGCCGGTTCAGGCGGTGTTGCAGTGCGCGGCCCGCTTTACCGAGACCCGGGCGCTGCTGGATATCGGCAAGGACGAATACGTCGGGCAAAAGATCCGCGCCGCCATCGTCGGCGCCGGTGTGGCCGGCGAAATGGTGGCCATGGAGATGACGCAGGACCATTCCTCCTGCCAGTATTATCCGATCTTTTTGGTAGACGACAACCCGAAAAAATGGAATACCCGCGTATGCGGCGTGCCGGTGTGGGGCGCCGTGCAGGACCTGCCGGAACTTTGCCGCCGGCATGAGATACGCACGATCCTGCTGGCTATCCCCTCCGCTACCGACGAACAGCGCCGCCGGATCATGAACTTTTGTTCCGCGACCGGCTGCGAGGTGCGCGAGATCCCCAATTTCAGCCAGCTGCTGTTTCAGGAGAAAGGGATCGCCGCCGCCTCCCGCCCGATCAACATTGAGGAACTGCTCGGCCGCCCGGTTGTGACCTTCGACAACGCCGAGCTGGACCGAATGATCCGCGGCAAGGTTTGCCTGGTCACCGGCGGCGGCGGATCCATCGGGTCGGAACTGTGTCGGCAGATCGCCAAATACGGCCCGGCCCGGCTGATCATTCTGGATATTTACGAAAATAACGCGTATGATATCCAGCAGGAGCTGTGGATGGAATACGGCCGTACGCTGCCGCTGGATATCATTATCGCCTCGGTGCGGGATTATCATAAGATGAACGCCGTTTTTGCCAAATACCGGCCTCAGGTCGTGTTCCACGCGGCGGCGCACAAGCATGTGCCGCTGATGGAAACGGTGCCGGAGGAGGCCGTCAAGAACAACGTGCTGGGCACCTTTCATACCGCCAGCCTGGCGGAGTTTTACAAAGCGGAGATCTTCGTGCTGATCTCTACCGATAAAGCGGTCAACCCTACCAACGTGATGGGGGCCACCAAACGCTGCTGCGAGATGGTGGTGCAGTACATGGCGCAGCAGGCGAAGTATACCCGGTTTACGGCGGTGCGCTTCGGCAACGTGCTGGGCTCCAACGGTTCGGTGATTCCGTTGTTCCGCCGCCAGATCGAAAGCGGGCGCCCGGTCACCGTCACCCATAAGGACATCATTCGCTACTTTATGACCATCCCCGAGGCGGTGTCGCTGGTGCTGCAGGCCGGGGCGATGGCGGCCGGCGGGGAGATCTTCGTGCTGGATATGGGCGAGCCGGTGCGCATCGTCACCCTGGCGGAAAATCTGATCCGCCAGTACGGCAAGGAACCGTATAAGGACGTGCCGATCCTGTTCGTCGGGCTGCGTCCGGGCGAAAAGTTGTATGAAGAACTGCTGATGGCGGAAGAGGGTCTGCGCTCCACCTGCCACTCCAAGATTTTTATCGGCCGGCAGATCGACGTGCAGGGCGACGCATTCGTCCGCCAGCTGCGTCGGCTGAAGGAGGCCGCCATGCGGGACGATTCCGAAGCGACGGTGCAGCTGCTGGAGGAACTGGTTCCGACCTTCCGGCATCAGACGCCGGACAACCAATCGTGACGTGCCGGGCAGGACGCTGCAGCCGGGAGGAGTAACGCACATGAAACAATTTCCTTTGATTGTACGGTATCTGTTGGCTCTGATCAAGGCCGCTTTGCAGCAGACGGAACCGCCGGCCTGCCCGGCCGGCGTGTTGCCGGCGGACGTTTATAAGCTGGCCGCCTCGCACGGGATCGCGGGGCTGGTCTGGTATGCGGTGCGCAGCCAGCCGGATCTGCCGGCGGAAACGGCGGCGCAGTTTACCAAAGCCCACAAGATCGCCGTCATATCCGAGGCGGTGCAGGGATCCGAGGTGACGCTGCTGCTGCAATATCTGGAACAGATCGGCTGCCGGTATATGACGCTCAAAGGCTGGAACCTGCGCAAACTGTATCCCAAAGCGGATATGCGCCTTTCCGCCGATGTCGATATCCTGTTTGATCCGGCGGCAGGCGAACAGGTGCGCGCCTGGATGGAACGCAACGGCTACGCGGCTGCGGAAAGCGACTCGACGGTGGCCGCCTACCACAAACCGCCCTTTGTCACGGTGGAGATGCACCGCGCGCTGGTCAGTACGGCGCACGATGCGTATTACCGGTATCTGCAGCCCGTGTGGGAGCGGGCGCGGCGGCAGGACGGCACCTGCCGGTACCGTATGACGCCGGAGGATGAATATATTTATCTGCTGATCCACCTGACCAAGCATTTGTGGGAGGGCGGCATCGGTATCCGTGCATTTACCGACCTGTATCTGTACCGGGGCTGTTTTGCCGGGCAGATGAATGAGGAGTATCTGGCCGCCGAACTGGAAAAGGTGGGCCTGTACGATTTTGAGCAGACGGTGCGGCGCCTGCTGGCCGCTTGGTTCGACGGCGCACCCTGCGACGACACGGTATATGATCTGACAAAACTGATCGTCGGCAGCGGCGCGTACGGCACCGTCGGCAACGTGACGGTGGCCCGGTCGGAGCAGAAAAGGCAAAGCCGCTTCCGGTACGTGCTGTCCCGGATCTTTCCCGGCCTTTCGTACATGAAGCGGGTGTACGGCTGGGTCGGCCGGATGCCGTTTTTGCTGCCGGCGGCCTGG
>JAFWVC010000088.1 GCA_017518415.1 Clostridia bacterium | reverse complement strand
GCCAGTTCTTCATCAACCAGGCGACGGCAAAAACCTTTGCCGGCCGGGCGTCTTATCAGACGAACACCAAAACGCTGCTGGACAATTTCGATCAGTACGTCACGCAGTACCGCGCCCGGTATGATCAACTGATCGCCCAGTACGGGCAGGCGCTCGTTACGCAGGCGTATCCCTCGTTTGAGACCTTTTTCTGGTCCGCGTATCAGTTGGCGCCCAACGCCAACGTTGTGCCGGACGAGGTGTGGGACCTGTACGAGCAAAACGGCGGCAACATCCATCTGGACGGGGCCTTCCGCCCGAAGGGCGGGCATACCGTGTTCGGGCAGGTGTTTGAAGGCATGGACGTCGTGGACGCCATCGCCGCGAAGGAAACAGACGCAAACAACAAACCGCTGCAGGACGTGACCATCGTCAAAGCGGAGGTCGTGGCCTACCAGCCGTCATAAAACGCCGAAAACCGTCATATACTGTGGCAGGCGGAACGGCCTGCCGCCGAAGGAGGTGCCCCTATGCCGAACTGTACCGTGAACGGTCTGTCCGTCTCTTATGTGGATGAGGGCAGCGGCCCGGTCGTTTTATTGGTGCACGGCTGGGACGCCCCGGCGGAGACGTACCGCCTGATCATTGACCATCTGCGGACACGGTTCCGCGTCGTGGCGCCCGATTTGCCGGGGTTCGGCGGCTCGCAGGAGCCGCCCGTACCGTGGACGCCGGATGATTTTGCGGATTTTCTGCAAGCTTTTGCGGCCGGGCTCGGCATCACCGATATGGCCGCCGTCATCGGCCATTCCAACGGCGGGCGGGTGCTGCTCAAATGGATCACCCGGGCCGGTTTGCCGGTGCGCATCGCCAAAATGGTGCTGATGGACGCCGCCGGGCTGCCGCCGCACCGCAAGCCCTCTTATTATGTCAAGGTGTATACCTTCAAAACCGTGAAAACGCTTGTGCGGCTGCCGGGGCTGCGGCGCTTGTTTCCTCACGCGGAGGAAAAGGCGCGGGCCCGGTTCGGTTCGGCGGATTACAAGGCGGCCAGCCCCGTGATGCGCCGCTCGATGTCGCTGGCGCTGCAGGAGGACCTGACGCCGCTGCTGCCGCAGGTACCGGTTCCCACGCTGTTGTTTTGGGGCGAGCGGGACACCGCCACCCCGCTGTCCGACGGCCGGAAGATGGAAAAAGCCATCCCCGACGCCGGGTTGGTGATCGTCAAAGGGGCGGGCCATTTCGCGTTTGCGGAAAACTTCCCGTTGTGCGCGCGGGTGTTGGATTCGTTCCTGCCGTAAGGAGGTGGCGTCATGCCGTTCTTGGGAAAAGGGCTTTTGTTGCTGGGCTGCCTGGTTGCCTGTGCGATCAGCGTGCCGCAGTACGTGCATATGCTGCAACTGAACTCCTACCGGCCGGAACGGTATCGTCGCTGGCGGCGGGAAAACATAGGCAAATGCCTGAGCGTGGGCCGTTGGCTGCCCGCGCTGGCGCTGCTGGGCGCCGTTTTCGTGCCGCTGACGTGGTGGCAGGCAGCGGTGGGCGGCGCCGTGCTGACGGCGGGCGCGCTGCTGAGTCTGCCGCCGAAGGCTAAAAAGCCGCTGGTATATACCCAGCGCGTGCGGCGGCTGCTGGTGACGCTGGCGGTGCTGCATGCGGCGGTGTGCGCGGCGGCGCTGTGGTGCCCGCTGCGGTATACGCTGATCCCGGCGGCGCTGCTGTATGTGGCCGTACCGTGGACGGTGGCGCTGGCCGCGGCGATCAACGCCCCGGTCGAAAAGAAGATTGCCGACGGCTTTGTCCGGCAGGCGGCGCAAAAGCTGGCCGCCATGCCGGAGCTGCTGATCATCGGCATCACCGGCAGTTACGGCAAAACCAGCACCAAATATTTTTTGCACGAATTGCTCGCGGCGCATTATAACGTGCAGATGACGCCGGAAAGCTATAATACCCTCATGGGTGTGGTGCGCACCGTGCGGGAGCAGCTGCGCCCCTCCGCCCAGATCTTCCTGGTCGAAATGGGGGCCAAAAACCGCGGCGACATCCGCGAGATCTGTGACCTGGTGCATCCCCGCATGGGTGTGATCACCTCGGTCGGGGAGCAGCATCTGGAAACCTTCGGATCGCTGCAGAATATCATCGACACCAAATTTGAACTGGCCGACGCCCTGCCGGCCGACGGAAAGCTGTTCCTCAACGGGGACAACGCCCTGATCCGGGAGCGGGTCGTGTCGGTGCCGGCCGTCTATTACGGGGCGGAGGCGCCCGTGCCGGGCGGCTATTATGCCGACGATGTAACGGTGGATCTGCAGGGCAGCAGTTTTACGCTGCATACGCCCGACGGCGAGAGCCGCCGCTTTACTACCCGCCTGCTCGGCGGGCACAATATCCAGAATCTGGTCGGCTGTATCGCGGTGGCGCATCAGCTGCAGATTCCGCTGGAAGAGCTGGTGTATCCCGTGCGCCGCCTGAAACCGGTGCCGCACCGGCTGCAACTGCTGCCCGGCGGGTATATCGACGATGCGTACAATTCCAACCCGGCCGGTTTCCGCAGCGCGCTGCGGGTGCTCAAATCCTTTACCGCGCAGCGGATCCTGGTCACGCCCGGCATGGTGGAGCTCGGCGACCGGCAGGAAGCGCTCAACCGCGAGCTGGGCGCCTTCGCCGCCGATTGCTGCGACATTGCCGTGCTGGTGGGAGAAAAACAGGCGCCGCCGCTGCGGCAGGGCCTGCTGGAAGCCGGCAAGGACCCGTCCTGCATCCATGTGGCACCCACTTTGCAGGACGCGCTGCAATATATCCGCGCGTTGCCGCCGGTCCCGGACCGGATCGTCCTGTTGGAGAACGATCTGCCGGATAATTTCTGAGAGGGGACAAAACTATGCAAACCAAGGTCGCCGTGATCTTCGGGGGAAAAAGTGTCGAGCACGAGGTGTCGGTCATCTCCGGCATCCAGGCCTTCTGTGCGCTGGACCGTACCAAGTACGCACCGGTGCCGCTGTACCTGTCCAAGGATAATTGTTTTTACACCGGGGAGAATATCGGCCGGATTGAAAGTTACCGCGATATGAAAAAGTGCCTTGCGGAGGCGACCCGGGTCCTGCTGGTGCCGGGACCGGCCGGGGTGGAGATGATCCGCTACCCGCAGAAGCGGTTCGGCAACCCGGTGGTGGATACCTTCGAGGTGGCCATGCCGGTGGTGCACGGCACCAACGCGGAGGACGGCACCCTCATGGGCCTACTGGAAATGCTGGGCGTGCCCTATACCGGGTGCGACGTCAAGGCTTCGGCGCTGGGCATGGACAAATATGCCATGAAGGCGGTTTTGCGGGACGCCGGGCTGCCGGTGCTGCCCGCGCTGACCTTTACCGGCTGGCAGGCGGCCGCCGACCCCGAAGGGGTGATGGACCGGATCGAGCAGGCTTTCGGCTACCCGGTCATCGTCAAACCGATCAACCTCGGCTCCTCGGTGGGCATCAGCAAGGCGTCCGACCGGCAGAAGCTGGCCGCGTCGCTGGATCTGGCGTGCAGTTATGCCGAGCGCATCCTGGTCGAACACGCCGTCGAGCCGCTGCATGAGATCAACTGCGCCGTGTTGGGAGACCTGGATCAGACGACGCCCTCGGTGTGCGAAGAGCCGCTGACCGGCGACGAGATCCTGAGTTATACCGACAAATACGTCAGCGGCGGCAAGGGGAAGGCCGGCGGCAAATCGGCCGGCATGTCCGGTTTGAAACGGCGCATCCCGGCGGATATCCCGCCCGAAATGGCCGAAACGGTGCAGCAGCTGGCGCAGCAGACCTTCCGCGCCCTCGGATGCAGCGGCGTGGCCCGGGTGGATTTTCTGCACGACGTGAAGAACGACAAACTGTACGTCAATGAGATCAACACCATCCCCGGGTCGCTGGCCTTTTATCTGTTTGAGGCGGCCGGCATCCCGTTTTCGCAACTGCTGGACCGGATGATCCGGCTGGCTTTCAAGCGGCAGCGCAGCCGCGAGGCGCTGACCTTCAGTTATGATACCAATCTGCTTTCGCAGGTCTCCCTCGGTGGCAGCAAAGGCGGCGCCAAACGGTAACGCACCGCGGACCTGCGCAACCGTATCAAAAAAGATCCTGACAACCGTCAGGATCTTTTTTTCATGGCGTCGCCGTCAGGCGCCGGAGCCGTCCGGCCGCGGTTTGACCGCCCGCGTCAGCAAAAAAGTGGGCACGTTGTACTCGTAAAACGGGCCGGCCTCGTTGGTGTCCTCCAGCAGATCTTTCAGGATCAGCCCGGCTTTCAGCTGGCCGCCGATCTGCTCCTCCAGCGTGTGGGAAAAGAGCAGAGACATATCCTCCTGCATCAGCCGGCTGCGCAGCTGCTCGTCCTGCAGCGGGTCGAAGGGCAGCCGGTTGGTCAGGCGGTCGTTTTCTCCGCCCCAGAAGGCCCAGTATATGCCGGTATCCAGTCCGGCCAACAGGGTGCCGCCCGGTTTCAGCACGCGGCAGATCTCCGCGAATACAGGCTCCACCTTCCGGATGTAATGGTTGGATACCGGGTGGACCACGCAGTCGAACGTATCGTCCGGAAAGGGCAGCGGCTCGGTCATATCACCCCGGATCAGGCGGATGGCGTAACCCTCCCGCTCGCTGACCAGCCGGTCGGAGGCGATCTGCTGCTCGGAAATATCCAGCAGGGTGCATTCCGCCCCGAGAGCGGATAAAATCGCCATCTGCTGCCCGCCGCCGGCAGCCAGCCCCAGCACCTTTTTTCCGCGGCAATCGCCGTACCAGGAAAAGGGGACTTTGCGCAGCGGAGTCAGCGTGAGCATTTCCTCACGGGCGGCCGCCCGCAGATAGTCCTCGTGAGAGAGCGGCTCCATCCACGGCAGCCCGTACTTTTCTTTCCACGAGTTGATGATCTCGCGGTTTTGCTGCGTATATTTCATGCTTTTCACCTCTTATCCGCACTTGCCGTCTGCCGTATCCGGCTCCGGCGCGCAGAGCAGGTCCAGCACCTGACGCAGCACGTCGAGCGGGAAGGCTTTTTTCGGCAGACGCACGGCGTAGTACGGTTTGGCGCCGGCGTTGATCTTGACCCGGCCGGGCATTTCGCCGGACAATCGCGCGCCCTTGCGCATATCCGGTGTGCCGGTGTACAGCAGCAGGTTTTCGCCCTGCTGCCGCACGTCGGTAACGCCGCATTGCACGGCCATATGGCGCAGCAGCGCGACGTCGATCAGGCCCTGTACTTCGGCCGGCGGCTCGCCGAAGCGGTCGATCAGCTCGTCATACACGTCCAGGCTGTCTTCCTGCGTGCGGATATCGGCAATGCGGCGGTACATCTCCAGCCGATGGGCGGAGGAGGGAATATAGTCTTCCGGAATGTGGGCCGAGATCGGCAGGTCGATGGTGCAGTCCTCCTGCCGCACGGCGGGCTTGCGGCCTTTTTCCTCCTCCACCGCGTCGGCCAGCAGGCGCAGGTACATATCGTAACCGACCGCTTCCATGTGACCGTGCTGCTGAGTCCCCAGCAGGTTGCCGGCGCCGCGGATCTCCATATCCCGCAGAGCGATCTTGAACCCGGCGCCGAACTCGGTAAAGGCGCGCATGGCTTCCAGCCGTTTGGCGGCCACGTCGGACAGCGCTTTGCCCCTTGTAAAGGTCAGGTAAGCAAAGGCCCGGCGGGCTGACCGGCCGACTCGGCCGCGCAGCTGATGCAGCTGGGACAGGCCAAAGCGGTCGGCGTTTTCTATAATGAGGGTGTTGACGTTGGGAATGTCGACCCCTGTTTCGATGATGGTGGTGCACACCAGAATATCCACTTCATGTTCCAGCACCTGCCGCCAGATGTCGGACAGCTGTTCTTCGCTCATTTTGCCGTGAGCGAAGGCCACCCGCGCCTCCGGGATCCGGTAGTGCAGGCCGATGGCGCACTGTTCGATGCTTTCGACCCGGTTGTGCAGATAGTACACCTGCCCGCCGCGGTGCAGCTCGCGCCGGATCGCTTCAGCCAGCAGCAGATTATCCTGTTCCATGACGAAGGTCTGTACCGGGCGGCGGTCCTGCGGGGCTTCCTCGATGACCGACATATCCCGGATGCCGCTCATGGCCATATTCAGCGTGCGCGGGATGGGCGTGGCCGTGAGCGTCAGCACGTCAATGCCGGGGAAAAGCTGCTTGATCCGCTCCTTCTGCGCCACGCCGAAACGCTGCTCCTCATCCAGAATAAACAGGCCCGGGTCGCGCAGGCGCACATCCTGCGACAGCAGCCGGTGCGTGCCTACGACGATATCCACCTCGCCCCGTTCCAGCTGTTTGAGGATGGTCTGCTGCTGTTTGGGGGTGCGGAAGCGGGAAAGCATTTCCACCTTAACGGGAAAATCCCCGAAGCGCTGCAGGATCGTCTGATAATGCTGGTAGGCCAGGATGGTGGTAGGTACGAGCATGACGCATTGCTTGCCCTGCGAGACGCATTTGAAGGCCGCGCGCAGCGCCACCTCCGTTTTACCGAACCCCACGTCGCCGCACAGCAGCCGGTCCATCGGCACCGGCCGTTCCATATCACCTTTGATCTCCTCGGTGCAGCGCAGCTGGTCCTCCGTCTCTTCAAAGGGGAAGTGGCGCTCAAAATCCAGCTGCCATTCGGTATCCGGGTCAAAGGCAAAGCCGGGGGTGGCCATGCGGGCGGCGTACAGTTTGACCAGTTCGGCCGCCATATCGCGCACGGCGGAACGCACGCGCGCCTTGGTCTTTTGCCACTCCTGCCCGCCGAGGCGGTGCAGTTTGAGGGTCACGTCCTCCTTGGTACCGATGTACTTGGACACCAGGTCCATCTGCGTGACGGGGACGTACAGCACGTCGCCCTTGTCATATTGCAGTTTGATATAATCCTTGATGACGCCTTGCAGTTCCAGCTGCACCACGCCCTGATAAATGCCGATACCGTGGGTCACGTGGACGATGTAGTCCCCGGGAGACAGTTCAGCCAGGCTGTGAATCTGCGCGCGCCGGTCGGCTTTGGCGCGGCGGCGCGGGGTCCGCGCACCGGTCAGATACCCGTGGGTAATCACCGCCGTGCCGGCCTCGGCAAAGGCGGCGCCGGCGGACAGGCCGCCCGGCAATACCAGTACCTGCCCGGGCAGCGGCGCCGGCGGGTCCGCCGCAAAGCGCGCCGGCAGGCCGTGCCGGCAAAGATCTTCCGCCAGTACGCGCGCCGCCTTTTCTTCCCGGCCGGCCAGCACAAGGCAGGCCGTGCCGCGGGCCAGCAGATCCTGCAGGTCGTCGCACAGCAGCGGCAGCGATCCGGACCATACCGGCAGCTGCGCCCCGTTGACGGTGTACAGGCCGCGCAGCGGAAAATCGCTTGTGCGGGCGAATGCTTCCAGACAAACGGTATCGCCGGCCGCCAGCCGTGCGGCGGTATCGCTCCAATCCAGGTTGCAGCGGGTCAACTGGCGGCAGAGTTGCCCTTGCAGCAGCAGTTCGCCCGTTTCCTGCTGCCACAGGGCGTCGGCGGCTTTTTGCCGCTCGCGCAGGCGGTTCCACTCGGAGGGCAGCAGCAGCGCGTCCGCCATATAGTCGAACAGGGTATTCCCTTCGGGGTACAGCAGCGGCAGGTATGCGTCCGGGCAGGAGAGCGTCTCGCCGGCGTCCAGCCTGGCCGCGTCGTCCCGTAAGCGCAGTACGGCCGGGGCGTCCTGATCCCGCTGTGCGTCGGCGGTGCGCCGCAGCGCCGCGGCCAATGCCGCCGGGTCTTCGACCAGCAGCTCCGATGCGGGCGGCAAAAACAAGGTTTCCGCCGCGTCAGTGCGCCGTTGGGTAAGCGGATCAAAAAAGCAGAGGGTGTCCACCGTGTCGCCCCACAACTCGATGCGGATCGGCTCGGGGTACCGGGCGGAACATACGTCGACGATGCCGCCGCGCACGGCAAACTGCCCGGGCCCGTCTACCTGTTCGTAGCGACGGTACCCGGCAGCCGTCAGGGCAGCCGGCAGATCCGGCACCGGCAGAGCTGTCCCGGCTTGCAGGCGCAGCGTGCGCTGCCGCAGCAGTTCCGGCGGCAGCGTGAACTGCCCGGCCGCACCGACGGTGGCGACCACGGCGTCATAATCGCCGGCCAGCAACTGCGCCAGTACGCCCAGGCGCGTCTGCTCATATTCGCGCGAGGAGTACACGGTGCCTTGCAGCGAAAAATCCCGGGCGGGAAAGAGCAGCGCCTGCAAACCGACGGCGCACAGGTCCTCGCTCAGGCGGGCCGCCTCGGCTTCGTCGGCGGTCAGCAGCAGCAAACAACGGCCGGTGCTTTGCCGCAGCGCACCGGCCAACAGAACTTTATGGATGTGGCTCAGGCCGGTCACCGTGGCCGGCAGCTTGCCCTGCCCGACGTCCGCCGTCAGCGAGCGGAAGGCGGGCAGCGTATCCAACAGATGCAGTAATACAGACATATCGCGCAGCCTCTTGTTCGGTCAGGAAGAATAGCGGTTGGAGGCGGCGTCCACCCCGTCGGTGACCCAAAGGGCGGCGGCCGCGGCGGCTTTTTCGGCGGCCTGACGCATCAGCTCCGCTTCTGCCGGCGGGAAATGAGACAGTACGTGCGCCGCCAGATCCATATCCGGATGCGGCTTGGCACCGATGCCCAGCCGGATGCGGGGGAACTGATCGCTCCCGGTCAGGTACAGGATGCTTTCCATCCCTTTTTGCCCGCCGGAGCTGCCCTTGCCGCGCACCCGCACGGCGCCGACCGGCAGTGAAATATCGTCAAACAGGATCAGGCACCGCTCGGGCGGCAATTTGTAAAAATGCATCGCATCCCGCACGGCTTCGCCGCTGAGGTTCATAAAGGTCTGCGGCATGAGCAGCAGTACCTTGCGCCCGCCGATGTCGGCCGTGGCGCACAGCGAGCGGAACTTGACCCGGTCCACCCGGACGTGCAGCTGGTCAGCCAGCGCCTCCAACGCCATAAAGCCGGCGTTGTGCCTGGTGCCGACGTACCGGCGCCCCGGATTGCCCAGCCCGGCGATCAGGCAGTCGATCGGGCCTTCAGCGATCTTTTTTCGGATAAACAGCATGATTTTGACGGCTCCTTTCCCGCACGGGGGCATGCACAAACGCTCCCGACGGCAGATACACCCGGCGGGAGGAAGCAGACATGCGGCGCCCTGCGGCACCATGCTATTATTATGCCAAACTTCCGCCCGGATTGCAAGGGGGACAAGGGGGCTTTTTTATGCTTTTTTACACAACATATCTCAAAAAAATCTGCTTTCTCTGTATAAAGAGTAAAAATACAAATATTTTTTCTTTTGGCTCTTTCCAATTGAGAAAATGTTTGCTATAATACCAAGAGGTATATTTTCACAAGTTTTTATTTTAGTAAGTAAAATCTATACAGGAGGTTATCAAGATGAGTCACAAGTACGTATACCTGTTTACCGAAGGCAACGCGAAGATGCGCGAACTGCTGGGCGGTAAAGGCGCCAACCTGGCGGAAATGACCAGGATCGGCCTGCCGGTGCCGCAGGGCTTCACCATCTCGACGGAGGCCTGCACCCAGTATTATGAGGACGGCCGCCAGATCAATCCCGAAATCCGGGCGGAGATCCTCGCCAATATCGAGAAGATGGAGCAGATCACCGGCAAAAAGTTCGGCGACATGGAAAATCCGCTGTTGGTTTCCGTGCGTTCCGGCGCCCGCGCCTCGATGCCCGGCATGATGGATACCATCCTCAACCTCGGCCTGAACGAGAAGGTCGTGGACGTCATCGCCAAAAAGTCCAACAACCCGCGCTGGGCCTGGGACTGCTACCGCCGTTTCATCCAGATGTTCTCCGACGTCGTGATGGAAGTGGGCAAAAAATACTTTGAAAAACTGATCGACCAGATGAAGGCGGCCAAGGGCGTCGAGTATGACGTTGACCTGACGGCGGACGACCTCAAAGCGCTGGCCGGGCAATTCAAGGCCGAGTACAAAAAGCAGCTGGGTAAGGACTTCCCGGATGATCCCAAGGAGCAGCTGTTCGAGGCGATCAAGGCCGTGTTCCGTTCCTGGGACAACCCGCGCGCCAACATTTATCGTATGGACCATGACATTCCGTACTCCTGGGGCACGGCTGTCAACGTGCAGATGATGGCCTTCGGCAACATGGGCAACACCTCCGGTACCGGCGTGGCCTTCACCCGTAACCCCGCCACCGGCGAAAAGGGCCTGATGGGTGAGTTCCTGATGAACGCCCAGGGCGAAGACGTCGTGGCCGGCGTGCGCACGCCGATGCCCATCGCCAAGATGAAGGAAGTGCTCCCCGAAGTGTACGAGCAGTTCCTCGGCATCTGCGACACGCTCGAAAAGCACTATCGCGACATGCAGGATATGGAGTTCACCATCGAGGACAAAAAGCTGTATATGCTGCAGACCCGCAACGGCAAGCGCACCGCTGCCGCCGCCATCAAGATCGCCTGCGACCTGATCGACGAAGGCATGATCACCGAGCAGGAAGCCCTTATGCAGATCGACGCCAAGAGCCTCGATATGCTGCTGCATCCGCAGTTTGACGCGGCTGCGCTGAAAAAGGCCGTACCGGTCGGCCGCGGCATCGCCGCTTCCCCCGGCGCCGCCGCCGGCAAGATCGTCTTCACCGCTGAAGAGGCTGCCGCGCTCGGCAAAAAGGGCGAGAAGGTCGTCCTGGTCCGGTTGGAGACTTCGCCGGAGGACATCGAGGGCATGAAATATGCCCAGGGCATCCTGACCGTCCGCGGCGGCCAGACTTCGCACGCGGCCGTTGTGGCCCGCGGTATGGGCACCTGCTGCGTGTCCGGCTGCGGCGACATCAAGATGGATGAGGAAAACAAGAAGTTCACCCTCGCCGGCAAGACCTATCATGAGGGAGACTTCATCTCCATCGACGGTTCCACCGGAAACATCTATGATGGACTTATCCCGACTGTCGACGCCAAGATCGCGGGCGAATTCGGCCGCATCATGGCATGGGCAGACAAGTACAGAAGACTTAAGGTCAGAACCAACGCGGATACCCCGCGCGACGCCGCTAAGGCTATCGAGCTCGGCGCTCAGGGCATAGGCCTCACTAGAACCGAGCACATGTTCTTCGATTCCGACCGTATCGCTGCATTCCGCGAAATGATCTGCTCCGATACCGTAGAAGAGAGAGAAGCAGCTCTCGCCAAGCTCGAACCGATGCAGCAGGGCGACTTCGAAGGCATCTACGAGGCAATGCAGGGCTATCCTGTAACCATCAGATTCCTCGATCCTCCTCTCCACGAGTTCGTTCCGAAGGAAGAGGCTGACATCGAAGCTCTGGCTAAGGCTCAGGGCAAGAGCGTCGAAGCTATCAAG
>JAFWVC010000087.1 GCA_017518415.1 Clostridia bacterium | reverse complement strand
ACCAGGATGCCGATCTCCTTTTCGGAGAGGATCTTTTTGGCTTCTTGCTCCGAAAAATCGACGCCTGCGCCGTTTTCACAGACCTTGATCACGCCCGCCTTGCTTTGGAAGCAAACGTCTATCCGGTCGACCTTGACGGCCGCCCCGCTGTACCCGATGGCGCAAAGCACCCGGCCCCAGTTGGCGTCGGCGCCGAACATGGCCGCCTTGGTCAGGTTGGAGCAAACAACGCTTTTGGCCACGGTTTTGGCGGTGGCCTCGTCGGGCGCTCCGCTGACCGCGCATTCGAGCAGTTTGGTCGCGCCCTCTCCGTCGGAGGCGATCATCCGGCACAGGCAGACCGTGACGGTGTTCAGCGCCTTCATAAAGGCACTGAACGCTTCGCCTTCCGCCGTGATCGCCTCATTCTCCGCCATGCCGTTGGCGAGCACGACCACCATGTCGTTGGTGGAGGTGTCGCCGTCGACGCTGATCATGTTGAAGGTCTCGCGTACGTCGTGTGCAAGTGCTTTTTGAAGCATCTCCGGTGAAATCGCCGCGTCCGTCGTGATGAAAACGAGCATCGTCGCCATGTTGGGATGAATCATACCGCTGCCCTTGGCGATGCCGCCGATCACGCAGGGCTTGCCCGCAACCTCAAAGCGGACGGCCACCTCTTTTTTGAGCGTGTCGGTGGTCATGATGCCTTCCGCCGCCGCGGCTCCGCCCGCCGCCGAAAGCCCGCCGACCAGCGCCGGGATGCCGTTTTGGATCGGCGTGATGTCCAGCGGTTGGCCGATGACGCCGGTGGAAGCGACCACCACGTCCTGCGGGTCGATGCCGATCGCCTGTGCGGTCAGGCGGCACGTCTGCTGTGCGATATACACTCCGTCGGCGTTGCAGGTGTTGGCGTTGCCGCTGTTGCAGATGACCGCGCGTGCCGTACCGTCGGCCAGATGCTGCTTGGTCACGAGCAGGGGAGCGCCTTTCACAAGGTTGGTCGTATACACGGCCGCCGCCGCCGCCGGCTTTTCGCTGACGATGAGAGAAAGATCCTTTTTTGTTTTGTTTTTGCGGATCCCGCAATAGATGCCGTTTGCCTGAAAGCCTTTTGCGGCGCACACGCCGCCTTCGATGATCTCCATGTTATCCCTCCGCTAATACAAGGCCCGTTTCCTCCGGAAGAGAAAGGGCGATGTTCATATTCTGAATAGCCGCGCCGCAGGCGCCTTTTCCCAGGTTGTCAAACCGGGCGACAAGCAGTATCCGTTCCTCGTTCCCGAAAACGCTGACCTGCATATCGTCCCGCCCGGCGAACGCCCCCGCGGACAGAAATCCGCCGTCGGAGGGGTCCTCTGCGTAGCGGACCACCTTGCCGCGGTACGCCGCCGCATAAACGCTTTTTACATCCTGTATCCCGCCGGCCAGCAAGTCCGGGTCCGCCGGGATGACGACCTGCATCCCCGCGTAAAAGGAGGAGACTACCGGGCAGAACACCGGGGGATGGACCAGCCCGCACAGGGCCGCCATTTCGGGCAGGTGCTTGTGCGTCTGCCCGAGGGCGTACGCCGCCGGCGCCTGCACGGCCCGGGCGTTGAGCGGGTCCTCGTATCGGGCGATCATCTTTTTGCCGCCGCCCGAGTACCCGGTAAGGGAAAAGCAGGAAAGGCGGGCGTCTTTTTTCAGCAGGCCCGCCTGCACCAGCGGCGCCGCCAGAGCAATGAACCCGCTGGCGTGGCAGCCGGGGTTGGTGATGCGTCTGGCCCCGGCAATCTTTTCCCGCTGGCCGGGCAGTTCGGCAAAGCCGTAGGTCCAGCCGTCCGCCGTCCGGTGCGCACTCGAGGTGTCGATGACGACCGTGTCGCCGTCCCCGGCGAGGGTGGCCGCTTCGCGCGCCGCGTCATCCGGCAAACAGAGGAAAGTTACGTCGCTGGCGAGCATCGCGCTTTTTTTCGCGGCGGGGTCCTTGCGGTGCGCCTCGTCGAGGGTGATAAGCGAAACGTCGCTGCGTGCACTGAGCCTTTCCCGTATGTGCAGGCCGGTGGTGCCTGCGCTTCCGTCGATGAATACCTTGATCACTTGATTAACCCCAATGCAATAAAATTGTATAGTATATGAAGGATTGTACTCCCGTAAAGCGGATTTGTCAATATAAAAAACAGCAAAAAGCGGAAAATTATTCAGATTTTTTTGATTTACGCTTATAATTATTCATAAAAATACAGATATATGCAGTAAAGATCCATCAAAACCGACGGCGGAACGGAAAGGAGGGGAGACCGTCGGACAAAAAAACGCCGCGGCACACTGTGCCGCGGCGGCTGATACCGGGATTTATTTGCGGATCGTCAGGCCGCTGACGCCGGAGGCAAAGGTGATCTCCACGTACACGTCGTCCGCATTATGGGCGGAATAGGTGTAAACGATCACGCCGTAGGCGTTCTGATCCACCTCTTCGGGGTCTTCCGTAAAGCCGCTGGCTTTGAGTTGGTTCGCGTACGCTTTGACCTGTTCGAGCTCGACGGACTGGAAGGCGGCCGTGAAGGTGTCCTCCTCAGTAGAGGCGCCGGCCAGCGTGAAGTCCGGCCTGGGTACGAGCCGGGTGAACTCGTTGTCCGGCCAGCTGCCGCCGAGTTGAGCGGACGAGCCGTCTTTGTCCTGCATCGTCCAGGTACCGTCCGGCTTCTGGACGACCACGGTGCCGTCCTCGCCTTTTACCGTCATGCTGCCGTCGGCACCGAAGGAGACGTCATATCCCTCCGCCCGGGCGGCTTCGATGATCTGCTGCCGGGAGGCGGCGTCCTGCTGCCCCCAGACGGTATCCGTCGACCCGCTCCCCGCCATGATCGAGGAAAAATCGATGTTGCCGCCGATGGGAAGGTCCGACGCGGGCGCATTCGGCTCGCTGTCATTGCGCGTCAGCGGCGAGTCGCTGTCGGTTTGGTCCTGGCCGCCGTTCCCGCAGGACGTAAAGGTCAAAGCCAGTACAGAAACGAGAAAAAGGGAAAGCAAGCAAACAAGATACTTTTTCATAAGAACCTCCTGTATATTTGTTAATTTGAAAAGCGGATCGTGATTACGGGCGCGCTGTCCAGCGGTGCGAAGACGGTGCCGGGCGGCTGCGCAAAGACTTCATTGGAGTCCTTCTGCGTGGCGACCTTGCCTTTTTGTTCCACGCGGGAGGAGGAACTCATCGCCACTTCCCGGATGTCTTCGGAAGTGAAGGTGGCGTCGGTAATGCCGACGGCGCCGTAGGAAGCCATGGAGTCGTCGCGCCATTGAATCTTCCGGCTGAACGAGAAGGTGGTCCGGTCTGCGGCAGAGGTGAGGCTGCCGGCTGTTTCCGGCCGGACGGTGCCTCTGGTTTCGGTGACGTACAGCGTCAACTCGCCCTGCACGGTCCTGCGCAGAACCGTTGCGCCACCGGTATCGGATACCTTTCGGTAGGCGCCCATGCTGTGCAGCACGTTGTAAAAGGTCGTCAGGCCCGGCGTGCGCTCCAGATTCTTTTCCGTCGGGGACAGGTCCACCGCCTCGAAGGTCAGGGTCAGCGTGCCGGCGTAAGCGCCGTCCGGCTGTGTGCCGCTGTTGGTCAGCTCGCCGCTGAGCGTGCAGCTCATCATATTGTTCTGGATGCCCCAGAAGGTGCACGGATAGGTGCGGTAGTTCCTCGCCTTGTCGAACCGGATCTTCCAGACGTTTTGCTCGCCTTTCTGTTCGGCAAGGTCTACCGCTTTACGGCTGCACGCGGCGTAAAAGTCGTTGATCGTTTCCAGATTCTGCTCCAGCAGCTTCAGATAATTTTCAAACCGCTTGTTCCCGTCCGTCCAACTCTGCGCGACGAGCGCCGTGTTGGTGATCTCGCCCAGCATGGGGACCTGGTCCACGGCGTTCAGCACGCCCTTGGCGACCTTGCCGACCCGGCCGGTCGTTTTGGCGGCCGCGGCAAGAGTCCTCGCGGTGCCCTCCTTGGCTGCATTTATCGTTGCCGAAAGGGCGGCGGGGTCGGTTTCCCCGTGGACTATATAGGCGTAATAATCGGCGACGCTGACAGGTAAGCCCGGGATGTTCAGGTAGGACAGCAGGCCTTCCATCACCTGCTCGCCCCAGTACAGCTTGGCGTCTGTCTGGACCCGCTCGGCAATCTTGGCCACCAGCGCGACGCGCTCGGTCGTGAGGTTCTTTTCCTGCAGCGTCCGGCGGATGATGGCGTTCAACTCGTCGTAGCTCAGGCCGAAGTCGCCGTACAGTTCGCCGGTAAACGACACGTCGCCGAGCTTGCACTCCACGGGGTACGATTTTTGGCCGCCGCCCGCCTTCTGCGTGATGCGGTCGTAGTCGATGCCGACGATCTCGGCCATGTTGTGCTGCGTGACCTCCGCCGAAGAGGGGAATATCAGCAGGCACGGCAGCAGCGCCAGTGCCGCCAGCACGGCGACGGTTTTTCGGAACGTTCCGTGTTTCATCGCTGCGCCTCCTCTTCTTCGACGGCGCGGATAAACATCTGTTTCAGCCGCAGCAGATCCTCGTCCTCCGGGAAGGCCGTCAGCCCCTCGTCAAGGTAGGCGCCCGCGCGCTCGAACTCCTGCGCATACAGGGCGCAGGCGGCGGCGTTTTGCCATACGGTCACGTCGAACGGGTCTGCTTTCAGGGCCTGCCGGGCGTACCAGAACGCGTCGGCGTACTCCTGCGCCTGTATATCGGCCGCGGATTGCCCGACCAGGTAGCCGGCGTCAAAGGCCAGCCGGTCCCAGGCGTGCCCGGTCAGGGCGGGGGTATAGGCGCCGTATATCTGGTCTTCGAGCTGCCGGAGGGTGTCCCGCAGTTCATAGAGCGCCGGCACGTCCATCTTTTTCAGGTAATAGAAGTCCAGCCCCTCCTCGGGGAACAGCGGCATGATCGCGGCGGCGGCGTAGGGGTCGATGCATTCGTCGGTTTTGCCCTGCACCTCCAGCAGCAGCCCCTCGAAGTAGCTCGGATACGGGGAGGCGTAGTTGATCTCGGCAATGGTTTCCCAGCCGGTATAGCGGCTGCCCGCCGTAAAGGATGCAAGCGAGTCGCCCTCGCCTTTGAGCCACAGGATGTATTCCACGGCATACCGCAGCGCGCTGACCGACGCGCCGGCGAACGAATAGTAATATTCGCTGTGGGCCGTCAGGCCCGCCTGCGCCATCCGGTCGCCGTACGTCTTGACGTCCCGCATCACGGCGATAAAGGCGGCGTACGAGCTGCCGTCGCCCACGGCCGGGTCGTCGGAAACGTCGTCCGGCCCGGACGCGCCGCTGCCGAGCAGCGCGTCCAACAGGTCGCAGCCGCAGAGCGTGGCCGCCATCAGCAGCGCAAGCAGGGCGGCGAGAATCTTTTTGGGCAAAAGTATCCCTTCTTTCCGATATACGAACGGGGACGGTGTGCGCCGTCCCCGTTCCGGGCGCTGTATGTTACGGCATATCCACGTCGGCGCCGGTATACAGATATCTCAGGTGAAAGCCCGCGTCCGCGTCTTTGATGTCGTTATAAGCGATGGTCACGCCGTACTGCACCGACACGTCCAGCCCCTTGTCGCCGAAGCCGTACACGTAGTGATAGCGCGGATGCGCGTCCTCGATCGGCTTGGGCGTGCGCCGCGTGACCCACGCTTCATTCTGGCAGAGATACGCCTTTTCGGCGATTTTTCCGATCGTGCTGCCGGCGGGCATGGCTTTTGTCTTTTTGGCGTCGCCGCTGCCCTTGACGTACACGTCTTCCCACGCGCCGCCGTTATATTTTCCGATATAGGACTCCGTGACCTTGCCTTTTTTCATCACGACGTACCAAAAGGTATCGCCCTTGCCGCCGAGGATCAGATCCACGTCGCCGCGGTACGCCTGATAATACTCAAAGCCGCCGTTTTCCTCAACAAGTTTAATAAACTTTTCTTCAAACACGGCGTTGCTCATTCGTGCATCAGAGCTTCCAGCTCGGCGTCGGATTTGACGGTGAGCTCATTTTCGGAATAGAATCGGGTCAGAAGGACGGCGATCGCTTTTCCTTCGTAAGTGAAAACGAAATCGTAATAACCGGTTTCGCATTCGTCCTTATTCAGATAGAAGCTGCCCCAGTACCACTCATCCGGATTTTCTTCATCCTCGGGATAATGCAGATCGCAATAGTTCGCAAAGTTCGGATCGAGATCGGAGAATTTGGCTGTATTGTAATATTCCTGATCGTCGCGGTGCTTGAGTATCCAGACTTTGAGCCCGTAGGTCGCGTCGGTATCCGGGTAGAAATAGACCCATTCGTTCAGTTCGAAAATGCAGCGCACGTCGGTCAGAGAGGACTCTCTTTCGTTGAAGCCGTCGGCGTCGCCGGTGCCGGCACAGTTGCCTTTGATGACCACGCCGCGAAGGACGGACGGATCCCTGTCGTCAAGATTGATGATATTCATCTTGCCGCTCAGTTTAGCGCCCTGGGGGTCGGTGCCGCCGGGCTGCGAGTTGGTGTCCCCGCCCGGGTTGCTGCCGGTCTGCTGGTTGTTGCCGGAAGCAGGGTTGGAATTGGTCGGGTTGCTGGTGGTGGTGCCGCCGCCGGAGCAGGCCGTCAGGCTGACGAACAACAGCGCGGCGAGCAGGATGGCAAGGATCTTTTTCATCATAAAACCTCCTGAAATATAGTTCTTTGTTTGCGGGATACGGATGCGGGGAAAAACCGTCAGGCGGGCCCGGGTACAAGCTTCCGCCTGCATTACGGCGTTTTCAATATAACATGAAAGCCGCATAATTGCAAGTCCCGCGGCAAAAAAATGCATTTATGAAAAAAAGGCACGGCCCGGCGGGGTCGTGCCTTTGCAGCGGTGCGGTATCCGGTGGCGCGCGCCGCCCGGGGGATCAAGGCTTATAATTCTTATTATAGATGTCGTTCACCAGGTTTTCAAACCGGACCGCGTCGCCTTCCATCGTGGCCTGTACGCTCATCTCCGGATAGATAAACACCTGGATCGGCTGATACATGACGTCGAGCAGACCGAGCTCATAGATGGCCCAATCGTAATACATTTTGTCTTTGAGCATCATGTAGATTTCGAACCCCTGCGGGTCATTGCCGAACCAATCGTCCCGGATGATCCTCTCGCGCACCGGGTTGGCGACCTTTTCATACGCCAGATAGGCGTTCATGAAAGCAACGGCCATCTCAGGATCCTCGTTGGTGGAAGAGATGCACATGCAGGGCGGCCACTGGCACAGATAGTAGGAGTAATCGTCCCCGTTCGGGCCGATAGGCAGCGGCAAAAAGCCCACTTCAAAGTCGCACGAACCCCACATGGTCTCGCTGATCAGGTAGGAGTCGGGTCCGGTCATAAACAGCAGCTTGCCTTCTTTGAACATCGTGTAATTATCGCTGCCGACAGGCGGTACCAGGTTGGTCAGGACCAGCTTCTCTTTCAGGTACGAGATGGTTTCCACGTTCTTCTGGCTGTAGCCGGTATACTTCATCCGGCCGTCGGGCAGTTTGCTGATCAGCTGCATGCCGCCGTTGTTGTGGAACATGGTCAGCAGCCCGTCGTTGTCAAAGCCGCTGCCGTAGTTGCCGTTTTTGGTTGCGGCCTTGCAGTACTCGATGAACTTGTCATAGGTCCACTCTTTTTTTCCGTCCTTCACATACTGGTAGGGGTCCGGCAGGTCGAGCGCGTTGAGCATATCCCGGTTGAAGAACATGCAGTTCTGGATCTCGGTCTTGGTCGGGAAGACGGCGTACACCCGGCCGTTATACGTCATGGCTTCGGTCAGCCTGGCGTTCCAGGCCGGGTCGGTCAGGTCGAGGCCGAGGTTCTTGATCTCGTCGCTGGCCAGGTCAGTCAGCAGGTTGCCGGAAATGCGCATCTTTTCCACGTCCATGCGGCCGCAGCCGATGATGTCCGCCACCTTTTCGCCGGACAGGATGCGTACCACCAGCGATTCCTGCGCCGTGCCGGCGACCAGGTCTTCCTTGACAATCTTGCAATGATATTTCTGTTCCACCTCCGCCTTCCAGCGGATCTCCATATCGCCCAGTTCGCTGGTGCCGGGCGTCTGGAAACCGTACCAGTTGCCTTGGAACTTGATTAGGATCTCTTTACCGCCGAAGTCATAGTGGCCGGGCAGGTTAAACTCGTTGGAGGCCGGCTGGGAGGCCGGATCGCCGGACCCGGGGTCGGAGGCCGGCATTGAACCCGGTTGGGAGTCGGTCGGCGTCGAGGCGGTGCCGCCGCCGGAGCAGGCAGTCAGGCTGACGAACAGCAGCGCGGCGAGCATCATGGAAAGGATCTTTTTCATGATCATACCTCCTATTATTGTGAGACAAGCGCCGGGAAAGAAAACGTTTTCTTT
>JAFWVC010000086.1 GCA_017518415.1 Clostridia bacterium | reverse complement strand
TCCGTCGGCTTGTCCGTCGGCTGATCCGTTGGCTTGTCTGTCGGCTTGTCTGTCGGCTGATCCGTCGGTTCGGTCGGTTCGGTCGTACTCGGGTCCTCCGTGGGCTCGGTCGACGTTGTCGGCGCCGTCGTAATAACGGGAAGGACAAAATGGCCGTCGGTATAATACGCCGGGGCTTCGATCCCGTTTTTGATATACCATACGTACGGCATGACCGCCTCTTCGTTGATGGTGACGGTATACGGGTTAACGTCGCTGTTTTCGCCCTCGCGGACCTTGCGGGCCACCACGACGGTACGGCCGTCTTCGACGCCGGCGTAACTTTCGGAATTGCAGGTCGAAAGGATCAGCAGCTCATCCCCGCTGCGGACCGTCACACCGTCGTAATTATACAGCGAGCGGAGACGAACCTCGGCAATATACTCGGCAAAGTCCTGCTCCGAGACAAAGGTGGTACGCAGGTACTGGAACACAGGCCCGTCCTCTTCCCTGGTGTTGCACACCATAACTGAAAACACCAGATACTCCGCCGTGTCGTACAGCGTACTGAACGTCATTTTCATGGCATGGCGGGCATAATACACGTTATTCTTTTTGCGCACCAGATAATTCAGGCGGGTAAACATCTGATCGTTGCTCAGGTTGTGCCCGTAGATGATCAGCGACTGCTGGCGGCTGCGCGCCGTGATCGCGTTGCGGAAATCCAGAAACAGAGAGCCGTTGCGATTGTTGGCCTTTTGAAAATCGTGGTTCAGATAATAGTCGTTGTCGCCGGAGTACAGCACAGGATAAGAGATGTTGATAAACTTGCTGTCGTCCGTCGACTCATACGTCAGCCAGCCGCGCACGTCCTGGTTGAGAAAATACAGTTTTTTGAAGTCCTCCGTGATCCCGGCCGGATACGGGAACTGCTTTTCGGCGTCGGTCAGCTCCGGCGCAACGCCGGGCGTGTACAGTGATTTGACAAAATCGATCTCCGCATCATAGTTGTAAGGAATGATCACCATCTCGTTGAGCAGATAGGAAATAGAGCCGATCAACACGCACAAGGCTGCAAAAAACACGACCTTGCGGATCAGATCCAGCGGCTTGTCTCCCCATTTCGGAATCAAGCCGCACAGCCAGCCGTAAAACCCGGAAGGCTTATCGTCTTCCGGCTCTTCCCCGTCCATGTACGGTTGTTCTTCCTCGGCAAAATCTTCCAGTAAAAAAGGCTCCTCCGGCATCTCAGAGAAGGAAGGGTTCCGGTCTTCGTTCATAAAAAATCACCCGCGCTTTCTGGCAACAGTTTTCATCGCTTCCCGCAGCGCCTGCACAAAGGCATCCACGTCCTGCCCGGTATTGTCCGCGCAGAAACTCAGGCGCAGCGCAGCGTCAATCTCCCTGTCGGGCACGCCCATGGCCGACAACACCGCACTCCGCTTGCCTCTGGCGCAGGCGGAGCCGCTGGACACAAACACATTCCGGGCGGCCAGGGCGTGCAGCAGCGTTTCGCTGCGATACCCCGGAACGGAAAGGCTGACAATATACCGGACGCCGGCAGCCGGACGGTGCAGAACTATCTGCCCGGCGGCCAACTCCGGCGCCAACCGGTCCAGCAAGGCCGCATACAGGCGGCTGAACCGCTCCTGCTGCACGTCGTATGCGGGCAAGGCGCACACCGCCGCCCCCATAGCAGCAATGGCCGGCAGCGCCTCCGTCCCGGATCGCATGCCGTTTTCCTGCCCGCCGCCGAGCATACGGGGATGCAGCCGCACGCCGCGGCGGATATACAGCGCGCCGACTCCTTTCGGCGCGTGGATTTTGTGCCCGCTGACCGAGAGCAGGTCGATACCGCTGCGGCCGGCCGGCACCGGGATCTTACCGAAGGCCTGCACCGCATCGCAATGGACAACTGCCTACGGCGCCGCCCGGCGAACAGCCGGCAGCGCGGATAGGATCGGCAGCAGCGCCCCGGTCTCATTATTGACCAACATCATACTGATCAACGCCGTATCGGGGCGGCAGGCCTGCAAAAGCGCCCCGGCGGATATCGTCCCGTCCGCCTCCGGCCGCAGGCGCGTCACCGTCCACCCCTGTGCTTCCAGCTGGTCAAAGCAGCGCGCCACCGACGGATGCTCGATCGCCGTCGTCACGGCATACCGGGAGGAATGAGCCAGCGCCGCGGCGGCCCCGAGAACGGCCAGGTTGTTGGCCTCCGTCCCGCCGGAGGTAAAACGGATGCAATCCGCCGGTACGTCCAGCTTACAGGCCAGCGCTTCCCGCGCGGCCGTCATCTCCTTTTCAGCCTCAATGCCCATCGTATGCAGCGAAGAGGGGTTGCCGTAGCAGCGGGTCATCATATCCAGCGCTTTTTGCGCCGCCGCAGGACAAACCGCCGTGGTCGCGCTGTTATCCAGATAGACGATCTCCAAGCCGGGAACCCCCCTTCGGCGACGCCGGCCGCCGGTACGCATAATAAGACATATTAAAATAAGTATATCATATTCTACCGTAAAATACAACTGGTAAAACCATCTTCTTTTGCTTTCAAAGTTAACAATATTGTAATGATTTTTATTGTAAAAAAGACTGGATTTTAGAGGAAAAATGTTCTAAAATAGAAGAGAAAAGGAGGGTTCTGGATGAAAAAAGCATGTTTGGCACTGTTGTCCGTTTTGCTCACATGCGGGGTCTGGCTGCTTTGGCGCCGCCGCCGGGACCGCAACCAGCCGTTTTCGGAGTGCTTTTCACTGAAAAAATAATTTTCAAAAAGCCCTTTACTTTGCAAAAGAAGTGTGCTATAATCATTTAGCTTTTAATCATTCCCCGGTTCGGGCAGCGGAGTATGCCCTTGCGGGAAAACGCCTTTTCCCTGTACTGAGCCGGCGGAAAATCTTCAAATGAGGTGTATTATTATGCTACCGCAGGAAAAAACCGAAATCATGCAAGCCTATGCCATCCACGAGGGCGACACCGGTTCCCCCGAAGTGCAGATCGCTGTGCTGACCAAGCGCATCAACGATTTGACCGAGCACTTGAAAGAGCACAAAAAAGACCATCATTCCCGGCGCGGCCTACTCAAAATGGTCGGCCATCGCCGCAACCTGTTGAACTATCTGATGAAGAAAGACGTCAACCGGTATCGTGCGATCGTCGAAAAACTCGGTTTGCGTAAATAAGGTAACGGTGAGGCAGACGGTTCACCCCGTCTGCCTTTTACTGCTTTTTTGTCCTGATGCGAAAGGCGGCATACGGCTTTAGCAGTGAAACAGGCGCCGTGCGGAATCTTCCCACGGACGGCGTCGGTTTTATTGTTAAAGCCCGGCAGCCTTCCGCCGGAAATATTGTTTGGGAGGATATATCATGTTCGAAAATTACAAAGTATTCAAAACCACTCTGGCGGGGCGCCCGCTGATCGTGGAGACCGGCAAGGTCGCTCAGCTGGCCAACGGATCCTGCCTGGTTCGCTACGGCGAAACCGTTATTCTGTGCGCCGTGACCGCCTCCGCCAAGCCGCGCGACGGCGTGGACTTTTTCCCGCTGTCGGTAGACTATGACGAGAAGCTGTACGCCGTGGGCCACATTCCCGGTTCCTTCCAGCGCCGGGAGGGCCGGCCGAGCGAGAAGGCCATTCTGACCTCCCGCGTGATCGACCGCCCGATCCGTCCCCTGTTCCCGAAGGATATGCGCAACGACGTATCCGTCGTGTGCACCGTCATGTCGGTCGACCCGGACTGCGCGCCCGAGATTACGGCTATGATTGCCACGTCGATCGGCATCGCCATTTCGGATATCCCGTGGGACGGCCCGATCTCCGGCGTGATCGTCGGCTATGTGGACGGCGAGTACGTCATCAACCCCACGGCCGAGCAGGAAAAGCGCTCCGAAATGCACGTCACCGTTGCTTCCACGGCTGACCTGGTGGCCATGATCGAAGCCGGCGCCAAGGAAGTCAGCAACGAAGTGATGTTCAACGGCATCATGGCCGGCCACGCCGCCAACCAGCAGATTGTCGCCTTTATCAACGACATCGTGCGGGAGATCGGCAAACCGAAGTTCGACTTTACCTCCAACGATCCGGATCCTGACATGTATCAAGCCGTCAAAGACTTTGCAATCGAAAAGATCCGCTACGCGCTGGACACCGATGACAAGCTGGTGCGCGACGAGCGCCTCAAACCGATTTATGAAGAGGTCCATGCGACCTTTGACGAGCAGTATCCCGAAATGCAGGCCAAGCTGGACGAGTGCCTGTATAAACTGCAGAAGTACGTCGTGCGGCGCTGGCTGCTGGACGACGGCAAGCGCGTGGACGGCCGCAAGATCGACGAGATCCGGCCGCTGGCCGCCGAAGTTGGCGTGCTGCCCCGCACCCACGGTTCCGGGTTGTTCACCCGCGGCCAGACGCAGGTGCTCACTACCGTCACCCTCGGCTACACGGCCGACGCACAGATGCTCGACGGGCTGGACGATGAGGTGGAAAAGCGCTACATCCACCACTACAACTTCCCCTCCTACTCCGTGGGCGAAACCAAGCCTTCCCGCGGGCCCGGCCGGCGTGAGATCGGCCACGGCGCGCTAGCGGAGCGGGCTCTGTTGCCGGTAATTCCCTCGGTGGAAGAGTTCCCCTACACCATCCGTCTGGTCAGCGAAGTGCTTTCCTCCAACGGTTCCACCTCGCAGGCTTCCATCTGCGGCTCGACGCTGGCGCTTATGGATGCCGGTGTACCGATCAAGGCGCCGGTCGCCGGTATTTCCTGCGGCCTGGTCACCGAAGGCGACCGCTTTATGACGATGGTCGATATTCAGGGGCTGGAAGATTTCTTCGGCGATATGGACTTCAAGGTCGGCGGCACGCACAAAGGTATCACCGCCATTCAGATGGACCTGAAGATTCACGGTCTGACTCCGGCAATCATCAAAGAGGCGCTGGAAAAGACCTACAAGGCCCGCCTGTATATTCTGGATGAGATCATGCTCAAAGCCATTCCGGAGGTACGGCCCGAACTGTCCAAGTACGCGCCGAAGATGCTCTCTACCAAGATCGACGTGGATAAGATCCGCGAGGTCATCGGCAAGGGCGGCTGCGTCATCCAGAAGATCCAGACCGAGTGCAACTGCAAGATCGATATTTCCGACGACGGTACCGTATTCATTGCCGCCGTCGATACCGAGAACGCCAAGCGTGCGCTGAGCGTGGTGGAAACCATTGCCAAAGACCCCGAGATCGGCTCCATCTATAAAGGAAAAGTCACCCGCCTGATGACCTTCGGCGCCTTTGTTGAGATTGCCCCCGGCAAAGAGGGGTTGGTCCACATCAGCCGGCTGGACGTCAAACGGGTGGAAAAGGTCGAGGACGTGGTACACGTCGGCGACGAGATCGTCGTCAAGGTCATCGAGATTGACGAACAGGGCCGCATCAACCTCTCCCGCCGCGACGCATTGATTCAGATGGGCGACGTAGCAGCCGAGGACGTTGCTCCGGAAGCAGAGCGCCGGCCGGCCTTCCGTCCGGGCAGTTTCCGCCGCGACCGGAGCCGCGACCAGCGCCGGGAATGATTCCGCGCTGACGTAAAAAGGCAACCGTTGTGCGACATTGCGAAAAAGATCGTTTTTTGCAATGTCGCACAATTTTTTGTATAGAGAAAAATATTTTTCAAAAACTATTGACAAAGAGATGATTTTAATATATAGTATAAAAACAGTTTGATAATGTTGGGGTATTCTGTGTTGAGGTGTTTTCGGTGGCTGAAAAGGCTCTCCTTCCGGTAAATGGCAGCGACGAGCAGCTTTTGTCCCGGGCACATGAGGACCCGGCAGCCGGCGGAGCAGCCTTTTCCCTGCTGATGGCACGGTACACGCCGCTGGTTCAATCATTGGCCGCGCAATACAGCAAGGCTGACCGGGACGACCTGGCGCAAGAGGGTTTTTTGGGCCTGCTGGCTGCTATGCAGACCTTTCAGCCGCAAAAAGCCGCCTGCTTCCGCACCTACGCAACGGTCTGCATCCGCAACCGGATGATCTCGCTGCTGCGGCGCCAGCATACACAGCCTGCCTGCGTGCAGGGCCCCGACGATGCGGCCGAAGTTACGCTGCCGGATCCCGCCAGCCAGCTGATCGACCGGGAAAGCGCCGCGGCGCTGCATACCAAACTGCGCAGCGTCCTGTCGGCGCTGGAATACAAGGTGCTGATGCTGCATTTGTCCTCCTACTCCTACGAGGAGATTGCGCAGCGGCTGCAAATACCGGTCAAAGCGGTGGATAACGCATGGCAGCGTGTGCGCCGCAAGTGTCTTTCTTTATTGGCTCCATCGGCGTAACGCCGTTGAGCGGGGTTCTTCCCCATATATGCCCGGGTAGCTTAAAAAGAGCGTTGTTTTTCAAAGGTGTCGGTCCAAATCCGTCGCAGGGCAAAAATTATTCAAAGCGAGGTACTATCCATGTACGAAGACAAAACCCTGATCTGCAAAGAATGCGGAAACGAATTCGTGTTCACCGCCGGTGAGCAGGAGTTCTACGCTGAAAAAGGCTTTGTGAATGAGCCGCAGCGTTGCAAAGCGTGCCGTGATGCGCGCAAGTCCGCCGCCCGTCCGGAACGTGAGATGTTCACTGCTATCTGCGCCAACTGCGGCAAAGAAGCGAAGATCCCGTTCAAGCCCCGCGAGGACCGTCCGGTTTACTGCAGCGAGTGCTTTGCCGCTATGAAAGGCGACAAGTAATCTCCGCTATAAACGGAACAAAAAAGAGCCCGGATCAGATCCGGGCTCTTTTTTTGCTTAAACCAACCGTACACGCCAATTGCTTTCCACCGGGGCGGGGACCGGCCACCGAGAAAATACAAACCCCCGCCCGAAATCGGGAGGGGGTTGGTGGACGTTAACGGACTTGAACCGCTGACCCTTCGCACGTCAAGCGAATGCTCTACCAGCTGAGCTAAACGTCCATACCGCACAGAACATGTATTATTATAATCATATAAAGGGCGGTTGTCAAGTATCTTTTCACAAACTTTTTTATTTTCCGCTTTTCCCGGGAAAGCACCGCAAAAGCGGCGGAAAAAAGAGGTACTTTTCCCCTTTTTCCCGCTGCCGGATCACGGAGATTCCAGCACGATCTCCGCCGCAATTTTCTGCATCAGTCTCTCGCTTTCGATCGGGTCGACCGCCTGTTCAACGGTCTGCTCCAACAAGCGATGACGTTCCCGGATACTTTGCGCCGCTGCGACCGCCTGATCCATGGTTTCCCGCAGGGCTCGTCGCAGGAAAGAAAGCCTTTGCCGCCGTTTTCGCAGCCGTTCAGCATCGGTAAAACGCGCGGCGTGGATGCGCCGGTACACCGGAAAATCCACCCGGTGCCAGCGGTTGGAAACGGTAAACGCCGTACCAATCCCCGGCAGCAGGATATGCTCGGGTGTTTCCTCCGGCTCCAACGTACAGCGGCAGGCAATCACCGGCTGCCGCGCCTCCGCAGCCCGGTGCAGCAGCCGGCCCGTCAGCAATGCCGAAACTTCCCCGCACTCATCCTGCAGAACAATCACCCGCGGGCAAAGAGCTTGCAGCGTGCTGTACAGCGTCGTCACACCGTCCGGTGTAACGGCGCTCAAAAACCGCCGCTGCTCTTCCCCGCCGGCCGCCGGCGGGATCTCTCTGGCGGCCAGACGGTCCGCCTGCTGCCAAACTTCGGCCGCCGCCACGCACGGACGCACGATCCGTTTGATCTCCTGTTTGAGAGCCGCCGCCTGCGCCAGCTGCCGGCACAACTGATCCTGTGCGGCGGCGCAGGCGTCGGTCGCCGCGATGATACCGGCCGCATGCTGCCGCACGCGCTGCACGTCGACCGCCTGCCCCAAATGGATCAGCCGCTCGGTGATTTCCCAATACCGTGGTTCCAGCGGATGCGGAGCCGTACCATCAAGCACGCACCGGCCGCGCTGCGGGATCAGCAGACCGTCCAGCGCCGGAGGATCCAGCGGGCAAATCATCTCCTGCACCGTCTCTCCCCGGGCGACGAGCCGGTCCCTCACCGCTGCCAGAAGCCGGCCTTTGCCGGTCCCCGGTCCGCTTTTCAGTATGTACGTCTGCCAGTTTTCTCCGCAGCAAAACTGCTGCTGATATCCCACAACGCCCTGCCCGGTGCACGCCCACAAAAAGAAGCGCACCGGTCCTTGCTCCGCATATTCCATACGCCGCACCCCCGCTGTCAGTATATTCACGGGCTGCGCAGACGGCACCTCGTCCGCCGCCGCAGAAAAAACCGCACACGCCGGATCGGCGTATGCGGCTTTTCTCTTTATCCGTCGGAACAGCTGCACAGGTAATCTGCACAGGTTTGCAAATGCTCCGCGCTGACAAACTGTCTGCCGGAAAACACGATACTTTGGCGCACAGCCTCCGGCAAGGCGTCGAATACGCGGATCATCTCCGGTTCCGTGCGGAAGTTCTGAAGGATCTGCATGATCGGCTCCTTCCGGCATCGCTTTACGATGCCCGCTATCAGTATACCCATCCATACCGCCGATACGCAGGAAAATACCGGCATTTTTCAAAAAAGCACAGCTCCCGGGATCCGGGAGCTGTGCGGTAAAAAGCGATATTGTGCTGACCGGCAGCGTCAATCGACGGTGTCTGTCATCATAATGCCGGTGATGGACAGCGCCTGATCCTGCGTACCGTTGCACAGCAACCGGCAGGTAAAGCCCGAACCGGACGGGCACAACGCGCGCACGTCGACCACGCAGCGGCCGGTAGACCCGCTGACGGTGCAAAGATCATGTGCGGTCAAGGCATTATCCAAAGCAGAGAGACTCACCGTCAGCCCTGCATCCAGCCCGGCGGGACCAGCTGATTCCGTTTCGATCACGAGATAAGGCAGATCCGCCAGCACCTCAGCCGGCACAATAAAGAAGGCGCAGATGTCGTTTTCCGTCCCGCCGTTGGTCCGCACAACGGTAAAGCCGTCGCCGACGGCGTGCGGCAAGATACCCACCGGCGTATAGGCGCCGTTCTGACGCACCGCATCCGCATTGATGCGATACACCTGCGCGCCCCCGACCGTTTGGACGATGGGATCCGTGCGTATCGGAGCGGTCAGATCCGTCAGAACGGAATAATCCGCCTGGAAATCGGTACCGCAGGCGTCACAGTGATAATGCCCCAGCGTTCCGGTGGACGAGGTCGTGGCGTCCGTCCCGACAATCCAGGTGCCGTAGGTATGCGCGGCGGGGATCGTTGCGGTTCCGAGGATCTTGCCGCAGCCGGCGCACACAAGGTTTTTCACGCCGTCCGTAGAGCAGGTCGGCGGAAGAGTGACGACTTCGCGGACGGCCGAGCAGGTGTGATCATGCTCGCCGAAATCATTATCAAGGGCGGCATTACCGTCCAGCCACTTGGTCTTCAGGAAGGTTTCCGTAAACGCGGCGGAGGCCGTGGTGCTGCCCGGCAGATCCTTATCCTCCACCGTCCTGGTCTGCGAAACGGGCGTCGGTTCATCATACCGCCAGGACCAGCCGCCCTGCCGGACCGTGTAATGGCCGACGGGAAGATCCTTCACCGTGACCGAATCGGTAGTACCGATGCCTGCCGGATCAAGGGCAACGTGGAGATTGACCCAGTTGTTGTCCTCATCCTGCCCCTGCACGATCACCTCAAACGCCTGACCGGCGTCGGTCACAGCGTCATCGGTGACGGAGATGGTCATATCGCCCCGCCGGAAGTCATACTTGGCGTAATAAGAACGGTTCTCGCTGGCGGGCAGCGGCAGGATGGCATTCTCGGCGCCGGGCGCCGTGGACGTCAAAACGTATTCCGTGCCGTAGAGGATGTTCGTCACGGGAGAGGTGCACGCTTCGTCGCTATACCAGCCGACAAAGGTGTATATCGGGTTGTCAAGAACCGCTTCGCAGCGTTCGTACGGGCGCTCGCCGATCACGACGACCTCCTGGTTGATGCTCAGCAGCTTCGGGTTGGCCGGATTGCCGAGCACATAGGTATTACCGCGCGGCAGGATCGAGTAGTAGAAATATACCACTTCGTTCAGCGCCGTGTAGGTAAAGACGATCCGGTTGTTGGTGATATTCTCATCATCGGCCGAAATGATGCGGGTACGCATCTCATTGCCGGAGAGCAGGAAGCCGCTCACATTGGGCGCCACTTCCACATAAAGGCTGTTGAACTTCTGATCCGGAACGATTTTGTAATACACTTTATAATAGGTATTTCCGCCGATGGTGACGGCGGAGGCCGGATCCCGCTGCAAGCCGGCAATCTCCAGCCCCTCGATGATCGAGTTAAACTCTACGATTTTCTCGTCTTCGGTAGAGGATATCTGATAGATGACCTTGACCGGGAACACCCTTTTCAGATAATAAATCTGTATCTCTTTACTGCCCAAGGAAGCGGTCAGCTCCACGGCAATGGATGCCGTGCTCTCGGTCAGAGCGGTCATGGGGCCTTCCGTCCCGGTCCCGTCGGTGTCATAGGCAATCTCTTTATATCCGTGCACGTCAAAACCGCCGTAGGTGTTGATACCTATCGTCTGGGTCGTGCCTCTTTCGGCGTAACCGTCGATGAAGTTCTTCTCAATAAACCGCACCGTTTGGCCGTTGATCTCTTCGATGACCGTACCGCTCGTATCCTCCACCAGATAGCTGACGTGATACGGCATATTGATGGTATCTTCCCGATAATAGAAGATGATGACGTTCTGTGCCGCCTCCTCCGCCGGATCGTCAGAAACGATCAGCGTTTTGGACAGATAGTAAGCCGTCGGCACATAATTGGAAATGTGCACGAACTTTTCGGTCACGACCGCCTTGGAGTTATCCGCCACATATTTGCTCTCGTGGATCTCTTCCCCGGCGTGTGCGCCGTCAAGCGCCACGTATTTGACGGTGTACGGCACATGGTCCCGATAGGTATACCAGAAGGTTTTTTCGTTGAGGGATTCGTCGCCCTGCATCAGGATAGAGGTACTGGCTTTGTCAGGGAAGTAATGCTCCTGATACCCGTCGTTGAGCGCTCCCTCGACCTTGGCCTTGAAGGTGCGCGTCAGGCCGACGAAGGAATAGCCGAAGGTGTCCGGCGGCTGATGTTGTGGGAACTCGATCTGCTCTCGCAGATCGGCTGGGACTACGTGAAACTGGAAAAGATGGGGATCGTGTCGCCGATCATCGGCATCACATGCGATTTCAAACGGT
>JAFWVC010000085.1 GCA_017518415.1 Clostridia bacterium | reverse complement strand
GCTGGTCTTCAACGACGTGACCACCGGCGCGGGCAACGACATCGAGCGCGCCACCGAACTGGCCCGCAAGATGGTCACCAAATACGGCATGAGCGACGAACTCGGGCCGATCGTCTTTGGCTCTTCGGATCATGAGGAAATCTTCCTCGGACGCGACTTCGGACATACGCGCAACTATTCCGAAGAGATCGCCGCGAAGATCGACAGCGAGATCGAGAAGATCATACGCAACGGGTACCAGGCGACTACCGAAAAGCTCAGTCAGCATATCGACCAGCTGCGGTTCGTGGCGGAATATCTGATCGAGCACGAAAAGATGTCCGGCGAACAGTTCATTGCCGCAATGAAAGGGGAGCCCATTCCGGAAGACGACGCCTTCCACCTGACCGCGCCGAAAACAGAAAAAGAATCATAAAAAAGGAGCCTCTGCGGAGGCTCCTTCTTTTATTTGACGGATGGACCGGGGGGAGATTACGGGACCGTTACAAGTTCGGCCGCAAAATCTTCCATAATATCCGGTATGTGCATGAAGTCCACGTCCTGCGTCAGGATCGATTGGGCCAGGCGTTCCAAAGCCGCTTTGTCCTGCGTGAGGGCGGGAAAATCCAGCCGTTCGGTTCCGCTCTGAAAAACGATCCCGTAATATGTCAGTTCCTCCTGCGATTCGCTGATCAGTACCTGCTCATAAATATCAAACCGGACGGCAATGCGGCACATGGTGAACATACTTCCCTTCGACGGTGATTTTCATTCACAAGCATTATACGCACAAAAGAGGAATATGTCAATACCTGCCGCCAAAATAATTCTTTATTTATTCACATATTTTTCGAGGTATTTCGCGCCTTTTATCAGATCTTCCGGGCTTTTATAGTTTTTTCGGTATAATTCTATCACAATCGCTCCGTCGTAGTCGAAAGAGGAAAGATGAGAAAAAATCTGTCCGAAATCACTGCTGCCGTCACCGGGTACCAGACAGTCGTATTGCTCGTTATGGTCGCTGATATGTACATGGGAGATGTGGCTGCCCATAGCTGCAAACACCGCTTCGTTGGTGGTGTGGCTGCGAATGACCTGCTTGGTGTCGAACACAAAGTGTGCCTTTGGTCCGAGCGCCTGCCGCATATGCAGCAAATATTCCGGCGCGTTGGAACGGTTGCGGCAGACGTTTTCCTGCGCCAGCGTTACGCCGTACCGGCGGCCGAGATCGTACACAGCTTCATAACGCTCGAAGGATTGTGCCTCCGGCAGGCAGCCGTTGGTAGTGATGCGGTCCCCGTGCATGACCAGGAAGGAGGCGCCAAGGTCAGCCGCCGCCCGGAACAGCGTATCATACGCTTGCAGTCCATCCTGAAAGCGGCGTTCATATTCCGTAAAAAGCAGGTACGGTTCCGCTACCGAGGTAAAAGGGTGCAGAGATACGATGCGCGCGTCCGCTTTCTCGATTTTGCGGCGCAGGGTGCTGATATATGCCGGCTTGATCTCGCTGGCGGTGTTGACAAATACTTCCAGCGTACGGAAGCCAAGTCCAAGCAGAGTGTCAAGCGCTTTTTCCGTTTCCAACGGATACAGGCAGGCGGTGGATGCCCCAATGCGGATCATACGGATTCTCCTTTGGTCATACGGATTGGAAAAAGTTGTGCCTTGCCGTTTCGGCAGAAAAGAAATATAATAAAGCAAAGGCAAAAAGGGGAGGGGACCGGTTTGAAAAAGATCAGCAGGACGGTTTTACATAGCGTGGGCGGTCTGGCGGTCTATTTGTATTTGCTGGCCGGTATCCTGCATCGTTTCGGTGGAACTTTTCCGGACCCGCTGCGGGCGGAACTTGCCTGCGACGGCCTGTTGCAGGCGTCGCCGGTTGTGCTGGCCATCGGGATATCGGCAACGCTGATTGCATCGCTGCTGCCGCACGAAACGGAAAAACCGGGCTGAGGCCCGGTTCTTTTTATGCCTCGCGCAACCGTTTGGCCAGCATACGCGCGCACAGGTATACGTTGCCGCCGCCCATGGTCAGCACCAGGTCCCCCGGCCGCAGGCGCGGCAGCAGATCGTCGCAGATCTGCTCAAAGGTCGGCACGGTGCGGCCGTTTTTCATCCGTTGTGTGATCTGCTCGGAAGTCACGCCCCATTCGTTGGTCTCGCGGGAGGCCATGATGTCGCTGACCAGCGCTTCGTCCGCCAGAGAAAGCGCCTCGGCAAAATCGTCCAGCAGCAGCACGGTGCGGGAATAGGTGAAAGGCTGAAAAACGGCGATCACCCGCCGGAAGTTCATCTCTTTGGCGGTTTGAATGGTGGCTTTGATCTCGGTGGGATGGTGGGCGTAGTCGTCAATGATGGTGATGCCGCGGCATTCATCCACTTTTTCAAAACGCCGTCCGGCACCGTGGAAAGAGGCGATTCCTTCGGCAATCTGCCCGAAGGAGGCGCCGTTTTGGAAAGTTGCCGTCGCTGCCGCCAGAGAATTGCAGACGTTGTGGCGGCCCGGTATGCCCAGGCGGATCTCCGCCTGAGGCGTTTTTTTATACAGCAGGGTGTAAACACCGTATCCGTGTTCCATGCGCAGGTCGGCCGCCGTGAAATCGGCGGTACCGGTCAGTCCGTAGGAGATTTTCTTTTCCCCCGGCAAATCGGCCAGCGCCGCGCAGGTGTTGGCGTCATCCGCATTGAAGACTACCTTGCCGGTGGCCTTGCCGGCAAAGCGGGCGAAGGATTGGATCAGACGTTCCACGGTTTTGAAATAGTCGAGGTGGTCGTCATCGATGTTCAGCAGCACCACCGTGTCGGGCGACAACTGCTGATAATGGTCCTGAAACTCGCAGGCTTCGCAGACCATCAGATCGCTTTTGCCGGCCCGGCCGTTGGCGTTGATCAGCGGCAGACGGCCACCGATGAATATCGTCGGATCCTTGCCGGCCTGCAGCAGGATCTGGGAGATCATGGAGGTGGTAGAGGTTTTGCCGTGCGTGCCGCATACCGCGATCGTATGCGGAAACTGCTGCGTGATCCATCCCAGCAGGGCGGCGCGTTCCCAAACGGGGAGACCCTGCGCGCGGGCTGCCGCCAGTTCCGGGTTGTCCGCCCGGACGGCGGCCGTGTAGACGACCAGCTGTGCGCCTTGCAGATTTTCAGCGGTTTGGCGGCTGTAAACGCATACGCCTTTACTGCGCAAGCGAACCACATTGTCCGACTCGCTGATGTCGGAACCGGTGACTTTGAAGCCTTTTTCCAGCATAATTTCGGCCAAAGGGCTCATGCCGGACCCGCCGATCCCGATAAAATGGATATGACGCACCCCGGCGGGGATATTTGTAACAGCCATAAGCGCAACTCCCTTTGCAGCATCGTTTTCTCTATTATATTGCTTTTTCATGAAAAAATAAATAGTAAATTGAAAATTAAAAAAATCTTTACTATATATAGAGAATATCAGTTGAAAAGGAGAGCATATTTTGGTATAATAAATCAATAGATATAACCTGACGGGAGCAGAGAACGATATGCCGGATATTCACTTGGTCACGCAGCAGGAACTGATGCGGCAGGCTCCGTACGAGGAGCAGGTTCGCGCTTATTATCGGCTGCGGCAAAAGACGCCCAAGGCGTGTATACATACCTTCGGCTGCCAGCAAAACGTATCGGATTCCGAGCATATCAAGGGCCTGTTGGCGCAGATCGGCTACGTGTTTACCGACCGGGACGAGCAGGCGGACCTGATCCTGTTCAACACTTGTGCCGTGCGGGAACACGCGGAGGACAGGGTGTTCGGCAACGTCGGCGCGCTGAAAGCGATCAAGCGCCGCCGTCCTTCGGTGCTCATTGCGGTCTGCGGCTGTATGGCCCAGCAAAAAGGCGTGGCGGAACGCCTGCACGCACACTTTCCGTTCGTGGGGCTGGTGTTCGGTACGCACGTGCTGTACCGCCTGCCGGAACTGTTAGCCAAAGCGCTGCAAAGCCGCGCCCCGGTATACGAAACGCCGGAAAGCGACGGCGTCATCGCCGAGGATATCCCCGTCGTGCGGGATGCGGGATGCAAGGCCTGGCTGCCGATCATGTACGGGTGCAACAATTTCTGCACCTACTGCATTGTACCGTACGTGCGGGGCAGGGAGCGGTCCCGCGACCCGCAGCGCGTGTTGCAGGAGGCGCGGGAACTGGTGCAGCAGGGCTACCGGGACATTACCCTGCTGGGGCAGAACGTCAACTCCTACGGCAATGCCGAAGGGTACGGTGTGCGTTTTCCTCAGCTGCTTGAGGAGATCTGCCGCATCCCCGGGGATTTTATCGTGCGGTTTATGACCTCGCACCCGAAAGACGCCACGGAGGAACTGTTCGACACCATTGCCAGGTGCAGCAAGGTGTCCCGCCATTGTCATCTGCCGTTTCAATCCGGCAGCGACCGCATCCTCAAACGCATGAACCGCGGCTATACCCGCGAAGATTATCTGCGGCTGATCCGGTACGCCAGGCAAACGGTCCCTGGCATCACTTTTACCAGCGACGTAATCGTAGGCTTTCCCGGCGAAACGGAAGAAGACTTCGAGCAGACGCTGGATCTGGTGCGGCAGGTAGGGTTTGCGTCTTTGTATACCTTTCTGTTTTCACCCAGGCCCGGCACCCCTGCCGCGCAGATGGAAGACCCGACGTCTGCGGAGGAAAAATCCGCCCGCTTTCAGCGGCTGCTGCGCGTGCAGGAGGAAATATCCCAGCAGCAGCTGGCGCAAATGGTCGGCCAGCAGCGCACCGTGCTGATTGAAGGGCGCTCCGGCGATTATCTGGAAGGACGCTTGCCGGAAAACAAAATCGTTCGTCTCAACGGGGAGGACGCCTTGATCGGCAAACAAGCCGTTGTTCGGATCACAAGCGCCGGCAATTATCTGCTGGCCGGCGAAATTTGTGAGATATTATCATAATCAGGAGGAAAAAAACATGGACTCTATTTTGGAAATGGCAAAGGAACTCGGCTACGCGATTCAGCGCGACGACCGCTTTGTGCGCACCCAGATGGCGCAGGCCGGTGCGGATGAGGACAAGCAGCTGCAGGACCTGATCGGTCAGTTCAACCTGAAAAGGATGGCCGTCAGCGGCGAAGCCGAAAAGGAAAAACGCGACGAAAAGAAGATCGAAGCGCTCAACCGCGAACTGCGCGAGTTGTATGATAAAATCATGGAGAACGAGCACATGGTCGCTTACAACGAGGCCCGCACCGAGCTGGACAAGCTGGTCAACCAGGTGGCGGAACTGATCGCCATGTCTGCGCACGGACAGGATCCGGCCGATTATCAGGAACATTCCTGCTCCGGCGATTGCGGTTGCTGCTCCGGCTGCCATTAAAAGTACGCGCAAGTTTTTACGGAGGTGAAGAAATGTGGCTCCTTTGACGCCGATGATGCAGCAGTATTTTGATATCAAAAAACAATATCCGGACTGCATCCTTTTCTTCCGCTTGGGCGATTTTTATGAGATGTTTTACGACGATGCCAAGCTGGTATCGTCCGAGCTGGAGCTGATCCTGACCGGGAAGGACTGCGGGCAGGAGGAACGGGCGCCGATGTGCGGCGTGCCCTTCCACAGCTACGAAACCTACGCGGCGCGCCTGATCGCCAACGGCCACAAGGTCGCGATCTGCGAGCAGATGGAGGATCCCGCGCTGGCCAAGGGTTTGGTCAAGCGCGAGGTCATCCGCATCCTCACGCCCGCCACCGTAATCGAAGGCAGCATGCTTGATGAGGAAAAGAACAACTATCTTTCCACGGTATATCTCAATGACGGCGGCAACGAGGCGGGCCTTTGCTTTGTGGACAGTTCAACCGGTACGGTGGAACTGACGCGGCTGGAGGGGAAGGACGTCGTCAGCCGCGTGACCAATGAACTCGGCCGCTTTTCTCCGAAAGAGGTGCTGCTGTCGGATATGGCGGCCCGCCGGCCGGAGCTTTGCTCTTTTGTGCGGGATCGTCTGGAGGTGGCGCCGGAGACGATGGCGGCCGAATATTTCGATTATTCCGCCGCGGAGCAGCGCATCACGTCACACTTCGGCAAGGATCTGGACGCATTGGGGCTGTCCGCCATGCCGGTGAGCGTGCGCGCGCTCGGCTGTGCGCTGGAATATCTGTACGCCACCCAGATGACCGGACTGGAACGGATCGACACGCTGCACATTTACTTCGAAAAGCAATATATGCACCTGGACCTGACCGCGCGGCGCAATTTGGAGTTGACCGAGACGATGCGCTCCAAATCCAAGCGCGGGTCTCTGCTGGGCGTGCTGGACCATACCCGTACAGCCATGGGCAAGCGGCTGATCCGCAGCTGGATCGAGCAGCCGCTGATTCAGCCGGCGCCGGTGATCAGCCGGCAGAACGCCGTGGATGAGCTGCTGCGCCAAACGGTGTTGCGCGGCGACATCACCGAGCAGCTCGACGGTGTGTATGATCTGGAACGGATCATGACCCGCATCGTCTACGGCAGCGTCAACGCAAAAGAACTGCGCGCCATGGCACAGACCCTGTCGCGCCTGCCCGCGATCCATACCTGCCTGACCGGTTGTGCAAGCCGTATGCTGCAGGAACTGTGCACCTCCATGGACCTGTTGGAAGACATCTGTCAGTTGATCGATGCCGCCATCGTGGACGATCCGCCTTTTTCTGTCCGGGAGGGCGGGATGATCCGCGCCGGATATAACGAGGAGCTGGATCTGCTGCGCGGCGACATGACTGACGGTAAGGGGATCATTTCCCGCATCGAACAGCAGGAGAAGGAAAAAACCGGTATCAAGAACCTGAAAGTCGGCTACAACCGGGTGTTCGGGTATTATATCGAAATATCCAAGTCCTACACCGGCGAGGTGCCGGACGGTTATGTGCGCAAGCAGACGCTGGCCAACGCCGAGCGGTATATCACGCAGGAACTCAAAGAGCTGGAAGCCCGTGTTCTGGGCGCGCAGGACCGGTCGGTTGCGCTGGAATATCAGCTGTTTACCGATATCCGTACCCGCATTGCCGCGCAGCTGCCGCGCATTCAGGCTACCGCGCTGGCGCTGGCCCAGCTCGACGTGCTGTGTTCTTTTGCGCAGGCGGCAGCCCTGCATCATTATACCTGCCCGCAGATCCGGGTGGACGGTGCGATCCGTATCAAAGGCGGCCGTCATCCGGTGGTCGAGGCCTTGTCCACCGTGCCGTTTGTGGCTAACGATACATATATGGATGACGGCGACAACCGCGTGCTGATCCTGACAGGGCCCAACATGGCCGGTAAATCCACCTACATGCGTCAGACGGCGCTGATTGTGCTCATGGCGCAGATCGGCAGCTTTGTCCCGGCGCAAAGTGCCGAGATCGGCATGGTGGACAGTATCTTTACCCGCGTCGGCGCGTCGGACGATCTCTCTTCCGGTCAGTCCACTTTTATGGTGGAGATGAGCGAGGTGGCGGAGATTCTGCACCATGCCACTTCCCGGAGTTTGATCATCTTTGACGAGATCGGCCGCGGCACCTCCACCTTTGACGGAATGAGTATCGCCCGGGCGGTGCTGGAACACGTGGCCAACCCCCGCCAGTTGGGCGCCAAAACGCTGTTTGCCACCCATTATCATGAATTAACCTGCATCGAACAGGAACTGCCCGGCGTGAAGAATTACAACGTCACGGTCAAGAAGAGGGGAGACGACATCACCTTTTTGCGCCGTATCGTGCCCGGCCCTGCAGATGACAGTTACGGTATCGAGGTGGCCAAACTGGCCGGCGTACCGGATTCCATTGTGGCCAGAGCCAAAGAGGTACTGCGGGAGATCGAAAGCGGGGACGAGGTGTATCAGAAGCGTCCGATGCCGCAGCCTCCGCAGCAGGACGACGGGCAGTTGATTTTGCAGGATATGCAGCAGAACGAATGGGCGGACCGGCTCCGGTCCATCGACGTGGAAACGCTCACGCCCATCGAGGCCATGCAGGTGCTGTACGAGCTGGTACAGCAGGCCAAACAAAGTTAGTCAAGGGAGGGGAGCGCTTTGGCAAAAATCCGTCTGTTGGACAAGCATACGGCGGAACTGATCGCCGCCGGCGAGGTCGTCGAACGGCCCGCTTCCGCCGCGAAAGAACTGATCGAAAACGCATTGGACGCCGGCGCCACGCAGATCACCGTGGAGATAGAAGGCGGCGGCGTGTCCTGCCTGCGTGTGACGGACAACGGCTGCGGTATCGCACGCGAGGATGTGGAAACGGCCTTTTTGCGCCATGCTACCAGCAAAATTGCCGAACCGGAAGATCTGGACGGTATTTCGACGCTCGGTTTCCACGGGGAAGCGCTCGCCTCCGTTTCGGCCGTGTCCCGGGTGGAATTGCTGACCCGCACGGCGGACGAAATGGCCGGCACCCATTACCTGGCGGAAGGCGGAGAAAAAAAGGTTTTGGAAGACGTCGGTTGTCCCCAGGGTACGACGATTTTTGTCCGTGACCTGTTTTATAATGTGCCTGCCCGTATGAAGTTCCTGAAAAAAGACGTCAGCGAGGGCAACGCCGTGGCCGCTGTGATGGACCGTATGGCGCTGTCCCATCCGGAGGTGGCGTTCCGCTTTATCCGCGAAGGCCGGCAGGAGTTGTCCACACCCGGCGACGGCAGCATCGAGTCTGCCGTGTATGCCGTATGCGGCCGTGACTTTACCAAGGAAAGTATCCCGGTTTCGTACCGTTATTCCGGTATACAGGTCGGCGGTTTGGTTTGCCGCCCTTCCGCCGCCCGGGCCAATCGTTTGATGCAGTTCTTTTTCATCAACGGTCGTTTTGTCAAGAGCAAAACGGTTGCGGCCGCGCTGGAACAGGCCTTCAAAGGCTCTTTGATGCAGGGGCGCTTCCCGGCATGTGTGCTGTACTTGACTATGCCGTTTGAGGTGGTGGACGTCAACGTACATCCCGCCAAGATCGAGGTGCGCTTTTCCAACGAAAAACCGATATTTGATGCGGTGTTTTACGGCGTGCGCTCGGCGTTGCTGGCGGGGGATGCTCCCAAAAACGCACCGTTGCCGCCGGCCGTGCAGACCGTCGGGACCGTGCAGCCGATTTCTGCTGAAAAAGCAGCCGTCCCCGCAACGGAGCCCTTGATCCCGGCGCGCAGAACAACGGCTGCGCCGGCCGAAGCCGTGCCGCCTGTTTCCTTTGATTTTCACACTTCTTCCGATCCGGGCAAGCTCTACCGCGCCCGTTCGGTCAACATCGACATCCTGCCGGAGAATGAAACGCCTCTGCCAGCGAACGATCCGCCGATATCCGCCGCGCCGGCGGAACAGGCGGATCCGGTGCCGGAGCAGACAGGCGCGGCTTCGGCGGACGATGTCCCGCTGCGCCTGATCGGCGAGGCGTTTGCCACTTATATCCTGATCGAGCGGCAGGACGACTTGTATATGATCGACAAGCATGCCGCGCACGAGCGCATTCTGTATGAAAAGCTGCGTCGCGCCGCCCACGCGGAGGCGCAGATGCTGTTGTTCCCGTTAAACGTATCTTTTACCAAAGAGGAGTATACCGTGTTGATCGAGGCACTGCCGCTTTTGAAGCAGGCCGGGTTTGACGTGGAAGATTTCGGCGCCGGCACCCTTTTGGTGCGCGGGCTGCCGATGAATCTGGCTCAGCAGGATGCGGGGGCTGTGCTGCAGGAAATCGCCGGCCGCCTGCAGGAAGGCAAGCGCGATATCACCACGGAAAAACTGGACTGGATCTATCACTCGGTGGCCTGCCGGGCCGCCGTCAAAGCCGGCGACGTCACGCCGGCGGCCGCGTTGGAATCCCTGGCTAAACAAGTTCTGGATGATCCGCAGCTGCGGTATTGTCCGCACGGCCGTCCCGTATGTGTGCATATCTCCCGCAAGGACGTCGAAAAGATGTTCGGGCGGATCGTATGAGCCGGACGGACAAGATCCAGCTGCTGGTCCTTTCCGGACCGACGGCGGGAGGAAAAACGGCCCTTTCCGTGGCGTTGGCGCGGCAGCTCGGCGCGCAGATCATCTGCGCCGACTCAATGCAGGTCTATCAGGATCTTTACATCGGCACGGCGCGGCCGACGCCGGAGGAGATGGGGGAGGTTCCGCACCATCTGTTCGGTATATTGCCGCTGCAGCAGGCTTTCAGCGTGGCGGCGTATGCCGCGCTGGCGCATCAGACGATCCGGCAGGTCGCAAAGGCCGGCGCACTGCCGCTCTTGTGCGGCGGCACCGGTTTGTACATTCAGGCGGTGACGGAAAACATCACCTATACGCCGCAGCCGTCCGATCCGGTCGTCCGGACAGCGCTGTTGCAGCAATGGCAGAGGCAGGGGCCGGACGCCATGCTCGAGCAACTTCGACAGGTCGACCCGGAAACGGCCGCCCGTCTTCACCGCAACGATCGTACCCGCATTATCCGGGCGTTGGAGATCTATCGCACCACGGGGATTACGCAGGCCAGGCAGAATCGACTTTCCCGGCAGAATCCGTCGCCGTACGACGTATGCCATATCACGCTGGATTATCGCGACCGTCAGATTTTGTACGACCGCATTGACCGGCGCGTGGATGAGATGATGCGGCAGGGCCTCGAGCGGGAAGCACGGGCTTTCTTTGCGGTACCGGATGCGTCAACGGCTGCGCAGGCTATCGGATATAAGGAGCTGCGCGCTTATTTCGACGGGGAAATATCCCGCGAACAGGCGGTAGCGCGTTTGAAGCAGGCTACCCGCCGTTATGCCAAGCGCCAGCTTTGCTGGTTCCGTCATATGCCCGGTGTGCGTACCTTGTATTGCGACGACTATGCCGCGCCGGAGGCGTTGACGCAGGCAGCGTTGGATTTGGTTGGTTTCGATACCTGATTTTTTTAGGAAGGGAGCAAGCCGTATGGACAATTTTCTGAAAAAGATATTGGCCGTATTGGCTCTTGCTTTTTTGGTCGTGTATATCGGGTATCAGGTTTATCAGGTAATGATTCCCACAGTCGAAACGGAAACAGTGTACCGCTATACCGCCTACCAAAGTGTGGAAACCACCTGCCTGGTGGTCCGGAAGGAAACGGTCGTGGCCCGCGGCGATTATACCGGTTATTTGTCTTATGCCGCGCAGGACGGCACGCGCGTGGCAAAAGGCGGCGTCATCGCCGACGTTTACCGTACGGAGAGCGACGCCGTTGCACAGGCGCAGGAAGATTATCTGACGCAGGAGATTCAGACGCTGCAGGCGCTGCAGATGCAAAGTGCAGAACAAACGACGTCGCTGGCCTCCGTAACCGCTCAGTTGGCTCGCGGCTGGAATGCGTTTGTCAGCAGTGCCGGCGCTTATCGGATCGAAGACCTGCAGCAGCAGGGCAGCCAGCTGCTGTATTTGCTCAACAAGCAGCAGATCGCATCCGGCAAGCAAATAGACTTTACAGCCAGAATTGACGAGTTAACCAGGCAAAAAAAGGAATTGGCTGCCTCTTATCAAAAAAAGAGCGCTTCGATCCTTTCTCCGGTTTCCGGTTATTTTATCGGTGAGGCTGACGGGTATGAGCAGCTTGCTTTGCCGGAAAAAGTATCGCTGATCACGGTTCCGCAGATGCGTCAGCTGATGCAGACGCCGCCCGCGGCCGTGGATAAGGCGACCATCGGGAAGGTGGCGCAGGAGTATGATTGGCAGATCCTTTGCCTGATTCCCTTGGAAGCGGCGGAATCTTTGCCGGCCGGTACCGGAACGACGGTCCGTTTTCCGCTGGTGACGGATCAGGCGCTGGCGGTAGACGTAGTCGTCTGCAATAAGGATAAAAGCGGAGAGGCGGCGCTGGTGCTGTCCTGCAATGTGATACAAAAAGAGCTGATCGGTTTGCGCAAAGAGCAGCTGCAAATACGGGTAGCCGCATACGACGGCCTGCGCGTACCGGATACGGCGCTGCAATTTGTGACCGATCCGCAGACGGGTGCGCAGCAAAGCGGCGTATATGTCCGCAAAGGCAATACGATCTATTTCAAAAAGATCCGTGTGATCTATCACAGCGAAAAGGAAAGCTATTCCGTATGCGCTTTTTCGGAGGATGCGGATTACTTGCAGTTATATGATACCATTGTGACGGGAGGCAAAAACCTGTATGACGGAAAAGTGGTCTGAAGATCCGTGCCGGCAGGTAAGGGAGAACCTGGCCCGCATAGAGGAAAACATTCTGTCTGCGGCGATCGCCTCCGGCCGGAAGCGGGCAGACATCACGCTGATGGCCGTGACCAAGACGATTGACCCGCAGCGGATCAACGCCGCGTTGGACGCCGGGGTGCGTTGTATCGGTGAAAACCGGGTGCAGGAATATTTGGAAAAGAAGGATCGCCTGCATCTGGAAGGAGTGTCCAAACATCTGATCGGCCACTTGCAGACCAATAAAGTTCGTCAGATCGTCGGGCAGGTGGATATGATTCAATCGGTCGACAGTATCCGCCTGGCGGAAAAAATCTCGCAGCAGGCGCTGGCCTGCGGGCTTGTCATGCCGGTGCTGTGGGAGGTGAACATCGGTCGTGAGGCGTCTAAAAGCGGTGTGGATCCCGAAGCGCTGCCGCCGATGCTGGAAGCAGCCGCGCAGCTGCCCGGTATCCGGGTGAAAGGCCTGATGACCGTACCGCCCGCAGCCGGAACCGATACGGAAAAAAGAAAAGTTTTTTCCGCCATGTATCACTTATTTATTGACATTAAGGATAAAAACATAGATAATATAAGTATGGACGTTCTGTCTATGGGAATGTCCGGCGATTACAGGCAAGCCGTTCTGGAAGGCGCTACGATGCTGCGCATCGGCTCGGCGCTTTTCGGTCCAAGAGTATATTAAAAACAGGAGGTATATCGGCATGGGACTCAAAGAAACTTTCAGGGATTGGTTCAGGGATCCGGAGGAGCAGGATGATGAAGTACAGGGCACGCCGGAAAACGTGGAACTGATGTCCAAGGGTGACACGGACGGAGACGGCGCTTCCAAGCGCGGCAATAAAGTGGTCAACATTCATGCAACGGCGCAGCTGCAGGTCGTTCTGGTCAAACCGGAGCGGTTTGACGATGCCAGCTCTATTGCGGACCATCTCAACGCCAAGCGTACCGTCGTGCTGAACCTGGAATCTTCCAACAAGGATGTGGCGCGCCGTATTCTGGACTTCCTGAGCGGTGTGGCATATGCCAATGACGGTCAGATCAAAAAGGTAGCCAACTGCACCTACATCATCACCCCCTATAATGTCGGTATTATGGGAGATCTGCTGGACGAACTGGAGAATAATGGCCTCTACTTCTAATCTGTCCGAGGAAGATTCTCTGCTGCTGGCCAGAGTAAAGGACGCACAGCGTCTTTGCGAAAAAAGGCATGCCCCGTGTTTTGTGGGGTTCCTGGACGAGCGGCAGCGCGGTCTTGTGCAACAGGCCGCCCCGCATGCGCAGTTGAATACCTGCTTCTGGGGCGGATATCCGCAGGCGGAACGGGTCTTTTTCGGCGTGTTTGCCGGCCCGGTCCGTACCGATGCGTTCCCGATCGTGCCGGTGCTGTTCACCTATCGTCCGCAGGCGGAACTGTCGCATCGGGATTTTCTGGGCGCCTTTATGGCGGCCGGTATCCGTCGTGAGACGGTAGGGGACATCCTGTGTACCGAGGGGCGCACGGTGGCGTTGCTGGATGCGTCGGTGGCGGATTTCCTTTGCACTGGGCTGGACACGGTGGGGAGGGAAGGCGTCAAAATCACCGTGCCGTACACAGGCAGTTGGGATTTTGCGGCGCGTACGCAGGAATATACGGATACGGTACCGTCTCTCCGGCTGGATGCGGTACTGCATGTGATGCTGCGTGATGCGCGTACCCGTGCAGCCGAACGAATCCGGACGGGAGCTGTATCGGTCAATCACGAGCCGTGCCTTTCAGCATCCCGGCTGTTGTCCGAAGGGGATACAGTGTCCGTGCGCGGCAGCGGCCGCTATGTGCTGCGGCAGGTGGGCAGCATTTCTAAAAAAGGGCGCATTTTCATTACGGTAGCCAAGTTTGTGTAACGGGAGGTCTGTTCTATGCTTACGGTGGAAGATATCAGCAATGTGGAGTTTACCAAAACGCTGGGCGGATACAAAACCAGTGAGGTAGATCATTTTCTGGATCAATGCGCCGATACGGTATCGGCGCTGAATAAAGAGATCACGGCCCTGAACAAAAAGCTGGAAGTGCTGGCGGATAAGGTCGTGGAATATCGGGAAAAGCTCGATGCCTATCAAAAGGAAGAAGACAGCATCAAGACGGCATTGGTCACGGCGCAGCGCATGGGAGACAATGTTGTGCGCGACGCCACCAAAAAGGCGGAATTGCTGCTGCAGGACGCCGAGATCAAGGCGCAGAATATCAAAGATAACGCGGCCAGGCAGGTCGAGTCGGAAAATGACGATCTGCGCCGCATCCGGCAGCAGGTGTCTGACTTCAAGGCGCAGCTGATGAGCCTCTATAAGGCGCATTTGGAACAGATTCAGCTGTTGCCCGAGGTCCCGAAGGAAGAACAACAGCCGGCACCGCAGCCGGAAGAGGAACAACCGGCTGCTGAGGTGCCGGCCGAACCGGAGCAGCCGGTACCGCAGCCTGCGGAACCGGAGGAAAAAGACGTGAAGGTGTATCAGGATATTTCTTCCTCCGTTCCCACCGCGCCGCTCACCATACCGGTGGAACCGGTGCAGGTCGTTCCTCCGCTGATGGCGGAACCGGAGCCGGAAAACAATCCCACTGTAAAGAACCGTTTTTCCGATATCCGTTTCGGGACGGAGTATGATATACATATGGAGGCGGAGGAAGAGCGCAAAGGCTTTTTCAAACGCAAAAAATAAGCCGGCGGAGGAACGTAAGTTGAAAAGGCAGTCGGTCATTCGGGTGCTGGCAGGGGCCGCTTTGTTCGGCGCCCTGCTGCTGCTCGATCAAATCACCAAATACCTGGCAGTTACCAGACTGAAGGATGCGGAACCCGTCAACATTATCTCCGGCTTTTTCGGCTTTACCTATCTGGAAAACTTCGGTGCCGCCTGGGGACGGTTCCAGAATATGCGATGGTTTTTGGTCGGCGTTACCGCAGTGCTGTTACTGGCGATGCTGTGGGTGCTGTTCTTTTCCCGCTACCGTTCTTTTCTGCTTGCCCGTATCAGTTGTCTGCTGATCACGGCGGGAGGCGCCGGTAACCTGGTCGACAGGATCGCACGCGGGTATGTGGTGGATTTTCTGCACTTCAAAGCGATCGATTTTCCGATTTTCAACGTGGCGGATTGCTGCGTCGTGATCGGCGCAATCCTGTTGTTGATCTTTTTCTTCTTTATCTATAAAGAGGAAAAAACCGCCAAGCCGGAACGGGAGGAAACTGAGGATGGAACAGACGGTACTCAAAATCCCGGAGCAGGCGGCGGGGCAGAGGCTTGACGTTTTTCTGGCGGAACAACTGCATAAAACAAGGTCGGCCGTACAGCATCTGGCAGAGAAAAACTGCCTTTGCTGTCACGGCTGCTTTTTGCCTAAAAACTATAAATTGCGCGGTGGGGAAGAGGTCACGGTTTTTTTGCCGGATCCGGAGCCGAGCGTGCTGGTACCGGAAGAGATTGCGCTGGATATCGTGTACGAGGATGCGGACCTGTTGGTCGTCAATAAGCCCAAAGGGATGGTTGTGCACCCGGCGGCCGGCAACCGCACCGGCACGCTGGTACATGCGCTGCTGGCCCATTGCGGGGACGAACTGTCCGGCATCAACGGCGTCAGCCGGCCGGGGATCGTCCACCGTATCGACAAGGATACCAGCGGTCTGCTGATCGTTGCCAAGAACGATTTTGCCCATGCGGCCCTGGCTGAGCAGATAAAGGCGCATAGCTTTACACGGCAATATGAGGCCGTCGTGTGCGGCCATCTGCGGCAAAGCGAAGGCACCGTGCACGCGCCGATCGGCCGCCACCCGACGGACCGGAAGAAGATGGCGGTTACCGACAAAAACGCCCGTGACGCCGTGACGCACTACCGCGTGCTGGAAGAGTATCCGCGGTATTCTTACGTGCAGCTCCGGCTGGAAACCGGTCGCACCCATCAGATCCGCGTGCACATGGCGTACCTCGGCCATCCCGTCGTGGGCGACCCGGTGTACGGGCATGAAAAGGCGCCGGCCGGCATCACCGGCCAGTGCCTGCACGCCAGGACCATCGGCTTTGTACACCCGCGCACCGGGCAATATATGGAGTTTACCTCCGACCTGCCGGCGTATTTTCAAACCTTTTTGAACACGCTGCGGGCTCAATGACAAACAAAAAAGCGGCAGATTCTGCCGCTTTTTTTGCTGATCAGGTGTCGTTTTCCGGGGTTGCAGACGATTCTTCCTGCGGTTCGTCCTGTTCCTGCGGGATCCGTTTTGGGATCCGGTCCAGCGCGGACGGCGCCTTCACCGCTGAAAGCGGGTTGCTTTCTTCGGCTTTCTGGATCTGTTCCATAGACAAATGGGTATATATCTCGGTCGTACCCAGGTTCTCGTGGCCCAGTATATCCTTTAATACGCGTATGTCCACGCCGCCTTTCTGATACATCAGCGTGGCCGCCGTGTGGCGCAGCTTGTGGGTGGAATACTCTTCGGCGCCGGGCACCTGCTTCAAATACTGCTTGACCACGAAGTGGACGCCTTGCAGGCTGATGCGTTGCTTCAACCGGCTGAGGAACAGCGCGTCCCGGTCCACCACGCCGTCCCGCGGCCGCACTTTCAGGTACCGTTCGATCGCGTCCATGCAGGCGTCGTTCAGGTACAGTATGCGCTCCTTATTTCCTTTGCCGCGCACGCGCAGCGTTCGGTCCGGCCGGATGTCGCTGATATTGACGCCGGCCAGTTCGGCCCGGCGCAGCCCGCAGTTGAGCAGCAGCGTCAGCATGCAGTAATCCCGCTGTGCAAACTCGCCGCGCACGCTGTTGAGCAGCGCCAGGCTCTGATCCAGCGTCAGATACTTTGGCAGTGCTTTTTTGATTTTTGGAGTATCTAGGTCCTGTATCGGGTTTTTCGGCAGCAGATGCTTGTAATCGGTCAGATATTTGAAGAACACGCGCAGGGACGTCGTTTTGCGCGCGCGGGTCTTATTAGTGTTGCTGCGCTCGTTTTTCGCGTAATTCATGTACTCGTACACGTCGGCAAGGGTCACGCTTTGCAGCAGCGGCAGGTCCACCGGCAGAATGGAGATTTCCTCATCCGGCAGGGAAGGGGGGACCAGATCTCGAAACCGCAGCAAAAAACGCATAAAGGTTCGCAGGTCGAAGAAGTATTCTTCCACCGTCAAAGCGGAGCGTCCCCGTATGGTTTCCATATATAACAAAAATTCACGTAAAATGGCCGGAGACTGCTGTAAGTAGTCTTTACGCACTGTTATCACCACTCATGTTTTGTATAGTTACAAATATAGTATGCCATATTTTTATGAAAAAGTAAAGTCTTTTTTAATTAGAACATATGTACGGTAAAGAAGAACAGCGTCTGATCAGCCTGTAAACAGTCTGAAACGGGGCTGTCCGCTTTTTGCCGGTCCCGGCGCCGGAGAAGCCGGAATTGAACGCAGCAGCCTTTGCAGGGCTCTGAAAAGCAATTTTTCACGTTTCGCCGTCAACAGCCCGCAAATTACGCAGG
>JAFWVC010000084.1 GCA_017518415.1 Clostridia bacterium | reverse complement strand
GATGTCCTCAATGGCGTGGCCGGTGATCTCGAACAGCTCGCGCCACAGGCCGCGGATCTCTTCCTCCGGATAGGGCTGCCCGAGCCGCTCGGCAATGATGCACAGCTTTTCCAGCTGGGTCAGCAGCCGGTCCAGTTCCAGTCGGCGGCGCCACATCGAGTTGACGCCCTTCTGCGGGAAGTTATAGCTCAGCTCCGCGTGGTCGAGCACGCCCTTCCACGTGGGCACGTCTTTCTTTTCGAGGATAGCGTACGCCTCGTTGAGGGTGGCGTAGCGCATCTTCTGCGGCTCGCGGGCGTTCCACTCCTCAATAAACGCATCCAGCGGAATCGGGTTGTCGTGGATGTCGCGTTTGGGCCGGCAGTCGTCGCAGCCGACAAACTGGAACACCACGTCGGTGCTCTTGTTGTCGTTGACCTTGTCGTACAGCACTTTGTCGTAAAAGTTCTGCTTTTTCTCTTCCCACTTGGTGTCCGGATCGAGCGAAAGCCATTCGGCTTCGTTCCAAAATCCGCCGTACACGCCGCGCGTGGTCAGCAGACGGCTGCCGTCGAGCCCTTCCCACCAGAACTGCATCGGCACGCCTTTTTTGGTCAGCAGGTTGTCCGGCCGCTGGAAGCGATAGTACTTGTGGCCGCCCAGCCGCGCGATCTGCGGCAGCTGGCTGTGGCCGGCGGCGGTGTCCGCATTGTACAGCACCGGAAAATCGTCGATGCCGAACTGTTTTCGGAACAGGCGGCGGCCTTCCATCATGTTGCGGATATAGGTCTCCTCATACGTAATGGACGGACGGGCTAAACTGACGCCGCCGTTGAGCACGCAGATGCGGCCCTCTTTTACGTATTTGACAAACTCGGGCACCCGCTCCGGGCAGTATTGCGCAAACGGGGTCCAGCTGTGCACGATGTTGTCGATACACCAGGTGTAATCCGGATCTTCTTTCAGTTTATCCAGCACGTCGCAATAGCATTTGATATAGCGCCATTTATGCCATGCGCGGGTACAGCACCACTCGTAATCGTGGTGCGAATACGGCATGAGCAGGATCTCGGAAACGTTGTTTTCCTTCAATTTTTCTATGCCCATGAATACATCTCCTTTTTTAACGGATCATCGGTTTCAATATACAAGTTCCTCTTTTTTTTCGCAAGTTTTTTTGCGAAAAAGCCGCCGGTTTTTGCTGTACTTTTTCCCGGTGAGGGATAAGCCTCTGACGGCGGCACAAAAGTGGTTGCAAACCGGCCGCAGATATGATAAAATAATGATGTATTGTTTTTTTCGGAAGGAGTCCGTTTCCATGCCCGCTTATCCTGATTTTCATCTGCACTCCGAAGCGTCTTTTGACGGCCAGGCGCCGCTGTCCGCCATGTGGCAGGCGGCGCAGGCGCGCGGGCTGCCCGCCATCGCCGTGACCGACCATGTGGAGATGACGGCTTTCGAAAAAGAACATTTTGCCGACGACGCCGCCGCCAGTGCCGCCGCTGCGCAGGAGCTGCAGGCCCGCATCGGCACGCAGGCGCCCCGTCTGGCCCTCGGGCTGGAACTGGGCGAGCCGTTGGACAATCTTCCCGCCACACAGGCGCTGCTGCGGAGCCATCCGTACGATTTTGTGCTCGGCTCGCTGCACAACCTGTCCGACGGGCTGGATTATTACTATTACGATTATTCCGACAAGGACCTCGACGCGCTGCTTCAGGAGTATTACGAAGCGGTGCTGCGCATGGTAGAGTGGGGCGGTTTTCAGTCTCTTGCGCACCTGACCTATCCGTTGCGGTACTTTCCGCAGGGGCGGCCGCACCGCAACGCGGCGGATTTTCCCATTCTGGACGACATTTTTGCCGCCATGGTCCGGCGGCACATCGCGTTGGAGATCAACACCTCCGGCCTGCGCAAGGGCATGGGCGCCACGATGCCCAGCGCCGCCATTGTACAGCGGTTTTACCGGGCGGGCGGCCGGCTGATCACCTTCGGGTCGGACGCGCACGCTCCGCAGGACGTCGGGGCAGATCTCGACGCGGCGGCGGCCGTGGCACGGCAGGCCGGCTTTACCCATGTGGCCGCCTTTTTCCGGCAAGAGCCGGTTTTGTTTGAATTATAACGTTTTGTATATTTTTTGCTTTAATTATACTATTCGTATTTTATAAAGGAGGATTTTTATGGATTCCCTGCTGAAACTGCTGGACAAAAACGCCCGTCTTTCCGATGCGCAGCTGGCCGCCATGCTCGGCCGCAGCGAAGCGGAGGTGACGGAGCAGTTGGCCGCATTGGAAAAAAGCGGCGTTATCCGCGCCTACAAAGCCCTGATCGACTGGGATAAGACCGACCGGGAGTACGTCACCGCCATCATCGAACTGCGGGTCACGCCCCGCAAGGACCTCGGCTTCGAGGCCATCGCCGAAACGGTGGCCGGCTTTGAAGAGGTGGAAAGCGTCTACCTGATGTCCGGCGGGTACGATCTGTCCGTCCACGTGACCGGGCGCACCTTCCAGGAGGTGGCGATGTTTGTCTCCCGCCGGCTGGCGACGCTGGATTCGGTCGTTTCCACCGCCACCCACTTTGTGCTGCGCCGGTATAAAGACAGCGGCGTGGTCTATCAGGGTCAACGCAAAGACGAAAGAGGAGTCTTTTAATATGCAGTACGACAAACTGCTCAACCGGACGCTGGCGCAGCTGCCGCCCTCCGGTATCCGGCGCTTTTTTGATATTGCCAACGAGATGGAGGAAGTTATCTCTCTGTCTGTCGGGGAACCGGATTTTGCCACCCCGTGGCATATCCGGCAGGCCGGCATCCGCAACCTGGAAGAGGGCAAAACGTGGTACACGCCTAACGCCGGGCTGATCGCCCTGCGGCAGGAGATCAGCCGCTACGTGCAGAAGGAGACCGGCGTCGCCTACGACCCCAAAACCGAGGTGCTCGTCACGGTCGGCGGCAGCGAAGCGATCGATCTGGCGCTGCGCGCGCTGATCAACCCGGGAGATGAAGTGCTTGTGCCTCAGCCGAGCTTTGTCTGCTATGACCCGTTGGCCCGTCTGAGCGGCGCTGTCACCGTCCCGCTGATCACCAAAGCGCAGGATGGGTTCCGGCTGACGGCCGAAGCCCTGCGGGCGGCCATCACCCCCCGCACCAAGGTGCTGGTGTTCCCCTTCCCCAACAACCCGACCGGCGCCGTCATGCGCCGCGAACATCTGGAACAGATCGCCGACGTGCTGCGCGGTACCGATATCGTCGTGCTGACGGATGAGATCTACTCCTCCCTGACGTACGGCGACCAGCCGCACGTGAGCATCGTCTCGCTGCCCGGCATGGCCGAGCGCTGCCTGTACATCAACGGCTTTTCCAAGGCGTTTGCCATGACCGGCTGGCGCATGGGCTACCTGTGCGGCCCCGCCCCGCTGATGAAACAGATCATCAAACTGCACCAGTTTGCGCTTATGTGCGCGCCCACCACCGCCCAGCACGCCGCTATCGAGGCGCTGCGCAACGGTGAGGATGACGTGCTGCACATGCGCGCCGAATACGACGGGCGACGCCGCCTGATCGTCGACGGGCTCAACCGGCTGGGTCTGACCTGCTTCGAGCCGGAGGGCGCGTTCTACGTCTTCCCGTCGGTGGCGGTCACCGGCCTGTCGTCGGAGGAGTTCTGCACCCGCCTGCTGCAGGAGCAGCACGTGGCCGTTGTGCCCGGCCCCGCCTTCGGCGCCTGCGGCGAAGGCTTCGTGCGCATTTCCTACTGCTATTCCATCGACCATATCCGCGAGGCGCTGCGCCGGATCGAGATCTTTCTGCGATCCTTCCGCTGAAAGGAGCCTGCCGCATGACCGTGACCGTCGCCGCCCCGGCTAAAATCAACCTTTCGCTGGATATCGGCTGCCGGCAGCCCGACGGCTACCATCCGGTGCAGACCGTCATGCAGGCCGTTTCGCTGTGCGACACGGTCCGGGTTTCCCTGGCCCCCGGCAGCGGCCTGGAGCTGACTTGTTCCGACCCGGCCCTGCCCTGCGACGGCGGCAACACCGCCTGCCGGGCCGCGGCCGTTTTTGCCGCCGCCCGCGGTGCGGCGGGCCGCATCGCGATCCATATTGAAAAACGCATCCCCGCGCAGGCCGGGCTGGCCGGCGGCAGCACCGACGCCGCCGCCGTGCTCACGGCGCTCAACCGGCTGACGGGCTCGCCCTTTGACGAACCGGCACTGGCCCGCATGGCCGCCGCCGTCGGGGCTGACGTGCCCTTCTGCCTGCGCGGCGGCACCTGCCTGGCCACCGGCATCGGCACCGTTTTGTCCGCCGCGCCCCCTCTGCCGGATTGCTGTATTCTGCTGGCCAAGCCGCCGGAAGGGGTCTCCACCGCGGACGCCTATGCCGCCGCGGATCAAGCCCCGCCGGCCAAGGCCGACGGCACCCCCGCCGTGCTGGCCGCCCTGCGCCGGCACGACCTGACGGCGGTCGGGGCCGCGCTGTCCAACCGCTTCGCACAGGTACTGTCCCTGCCCCGCGGCGGGCAGTTATGCGCCCTGATGCGGCAAGCCGGGGCCGCGGGCGCCTGTCTGTCCGGCAGCGGGTCTGCCGTGTTCGGCCTCTTCGCGCGCGAGGCGGACGCCGCCGCCTGCGCCGCCGCCCTGCCGGCGGATTGTTTCACAGCCCTGTGCCGCCCGCACCGGGCCGGCGCGGAAATTATTTCCTGTTGACTGTATAAAGCCAAAACGACCGCCCATACTGGGGATGAAACCCAAGGAAGGACGGTCGTTTTTTATGAAAATGCAGACGAAAAGACGGGCGCTGCTGGCCGCCGGGGTCCTGCTGGCGGCGCTGGTGATACAGACGGCAGCGTTCGCGAGCGCATGCAGCGGCATCCGCGGCAGCGTGCTGCGGCTGCACATTCTGGCCGCTTCCGACAGCCCGGAGGATCAGCAGCGCAAGCTGCTGGTACGCGACGCGGTCACCGCCGCCTGCGCCGGCTGGTTCGACGCCGATACCGACCGGGCCCGGGCGCTCGATACGGTGCGCGCCCGCCTGCCCGACATCGAGCAGGCGGCCCGGCAGGCCCTGCGGCAGGCCGGCTGCGGGGACGAGGTGCACGCCGAGGTCGCCCGCATGTACTTTTCCACCCGTGAATATGACGCCGGCACGCTGCCGGCCGGCGTGTACGATGCGGTGCTCGTGACCATCGGCCCCGGCGAAGGGCACAACTGGTGGTGCGTGGTGTTCCCGCCGCTGTGCGTGTCCGCCGCGACGCCGCACGCCACGCTGGACGACGTGCTCTCCCCCGCGCAGGCGGACATCGTACAGCATGCCGAAAAATATCAGGTGCGCTTCAAGGTCGTGGAATGGTGGGAGGCGCTGTGCGAGACCTGCCGCCGTTGGTTCGGATAACGCTGTGCAAAAGGATAAGAGGCGGGGATTGCTCCCCGCCTTTTGGCTTGTGTCATTTGCATTATTCTGCGCCGTCATACAGCTTGTCATTGTCAGCGGTATGATCAATGATATACTCCTGCACAGGCGTCAGATCAGCGTCCGGATTCATGATGACATAATAGCAAGTGGTAAGTTCTGCCTCAAGTTCATCCAAAAACCGAATAGCTACCGCAGTATCGTCGGATACACCTGAAATTTCGTATATTTCCGCGCGTGCATGCTCGTTGGCCAACCAGTATTCGCCTCCGTTGATATACATCCACCCTGCGGTCACGGTAACGTCGGAAAGTTTTTCCCCGACGTATCTCTCGTGGATCACTCTGCCCATTTGGTAGCCGGCGTACTTGCCTTCGTCAACAGCATATTTATAGCGGGTGCGCAGCGCCCACTCCGCTCCTGCCGGCTGAACGATTTCACCACCGTTTTGATTACCGGTTTGATTTCCGCTTGGGTTTTCGACGTTACCGGCAGATGGTGTGTCCGGTGTGACGGCCGGTTGATTGCTTTTGAGCACGCCGGGCAACATTATGGCTCCCAAAGCAACTGCAAGGGCCAGCGCCGCCGCGATGGATCCCCATTTTACCCAAGAGATTCGTGTGTGTCTTTCGCTCTGCTGTTTTTCGGCCCCCTCGATGAGGTCGTCATCGATCCCACCGATGGCGCGCATCAGATCATTGCTTTTCATAACAAATACCCCTCTTTTTTCAGATACCGGGCGAGTTTGTCTCTCGTCCGTTTGAGTGTCACCAGGACCTTGCTTTGCCCGTAGCCGTATCTGGCGCAAATGCTTTTAACGGGGTCACAGTACCAGTACCGGCGGATAAAGCAGTTCCTCTCATCTTCCCGGAGAGACCGCAGAAACGCGGAAATGCGGTGCGACAATTCGGCTTGTTCGACAAGAGCTTCGGTGCCGTTGTCCCCAATGATCTCCTCCAGTTCATCCAGCGACGTCATCACTTCGGAAGAGATCCTTTTTTGCGCGCTCTGTTTTCTCAGGCGATCTATGGCGATTTCTCTTGTCAACTTACCGAGATAGGTCTTGAGGCAGGCAGGCCGGTGCGGCGGTATGCTTTTCCAGACTGCCAGCCACATGTCGTTGAGACACTCTTTGGCATCCTGCCCGTCGCGAAGCAGGTTCTGCGCAATATACAGACAATACGGCTCGTATTCCTGCTTCGCCTGCGCAAGCGCGGCCTCGTCTCTGTCCCACAACAACTGGACGATCGCATCGTCTTTCACGTTTCTCCTTCTTTCCTTTGTAAAGGCCTTTCACCCTTATACCCGAAAAAAAGTCCGGCTTTATTACATCCTTCTCAAAGTTTTTATCCGTTCCGGCAACGCCTCACATACGGCAAAGGACGCCCGCAGGCGTCCTTTTTCATTCTCTTTCTCACCGCAGTGCCCGCAGGCGCTCCTTCTGCTCCGGGGTGAGGCGGAAGCTTTCGCAGGCTTTTTGGATAGCCTTGCGGCGCACCGGCTCCGGCAGCCGCCCCGGCGCCATGTACGGCAGCGCCGTCGGCCACTGCTTGGCCAGCGCCGTGGCAAAGAACCAGGCGACCATCATTTGCAGATAATAGGCCTCCCCGGCGGCCGCCGCGGCCGGGATTTCCAAATATGCCGGCGCAAAGTCGCCGTCCAGAAAATGCCGCATCAGCAT
>JAFWVC010000083.1 GCA_017518415.1 Clostridia bacterium | reverse complement strand
GCTGCCGGCGGCCTGGGTCGCCCGCATCTTTACCATTGTATTTTTCCGCAACAGCCGTATGCGTACCGAGATCCGGACGTGGCGGGACGTGAACACGGATAAAAAGAACAGTCTGGCGCAGCTCAAACAACGCTGCGGCGTAAAGGAGATGTCAATAAACGGATGAGCAGGCATACACGCCGGCGCTATGGGGCCGGCATCCTGATGGTGGTTTTGCTGTTGCTGTTTATAGGGCTGCTGGCAGCCCTGCTCTGGCTGCTGTTTGGCGGCCGGGGAGGGGAGACGCCCTCTTCCGGCCCTACGCAGAGCGATACCTCGCCCACGACGGACCCCACCGCGTCGGAACCGGCCGCGACCGTGCCGACCGTCACCGAACCCTCCACCGCGCCCCCTACGACGGTGCACCGTGAGTATAAGGACGGACATTATCTGCAGACGAAGGCGCCGGATTGGAACCTGATCCTCGTCAACCAGTGGAACTGGCTGGACGCGGACTATTATCAAACGCTGGTGCAGGAATACGTGACCACCTATTCCAAATACGGCAAGATGGACAGCCGCGTGCACGAGGCGCTGACGCAGATGATCGACGACGCCAACGCCGCCGGCAAGTTCGGGCTGTACGGGGCGTATCTGTTCCGCACCGTCGAGCGGTCCAACAACAACTGGAACAAACGCGTGCAGCAAAACCTGAACAAAGGCTATTCTCAACAAGAGGCGGAACGCCTGGCGCAGTCCATCCAGGCACGCGGCTATACCAGCGAGCACAACGCCGGCCTGGCGGCCGACCTCGAATGCACCGGCTATACCGGCCTGAATGAAGACTTCGATCAATCCCCCGCCTTTGCCTGGTTGAAGGAAAACTGCTGCCGGTATGGTTTTATCCTGCGCTATCCCAAAGAGAAGCAGGATATCACCGGCGTGATCTATGAGCCGTGGCATTACCGCTACGTGGGGGTCGAGGCGGCCACCGAGATCATGAGCCGCGGCATCTGTCTGGAAGAATATCTGGAAGAAAAAGGCCTGTAACAAGGCCTGCCGACAAAAGAAGGAGAGGGACGCCGTCCCTCTCCTTCTTTTGTTTTGTCTTATTCCAGCGGCGTACCGTCTTCCAGCAGTACGCGGCCGTCCTGCAGTGTGATCTCCTTCATCTCGGAGTGGGTGTACTTGCGGATGTCGCGCAGGCGGAACTGGTCCGCCTCCCCCGCGAGGGTAAAGGCCATGCCGTGCCGTTTGGCCCGGCCGGTGCGGCCGATGCGGTGCAGATAATACTCGTTTTCCTCCGGAATATCATAGTTGAACACGGCTTCCACGTCGTCGACGTCGATGCCGCGGGCCGCCACGTCGGTGGCTACCAGAATCTCAAACTTGCCGTCCCGGAAGCCCTGCATCACGCGGTTGCGCTGGCTTTGGGGAATATCGCCGTGCAGCGCATCCACGCTGCGGTGCTGCTTTTGCAGCTGGGCGGCCAGCCGCCGCACGGTGCTTTTCATATTGCCGAAGATCATCACCCGCTTCAGGTCCAGCGCGTCGATGATGGCGCACATGGCGGCGATGCGGTCTTCTCCGGCGCAGTACAGCAGATACTGGGCAATGGCGGGACGGTTTTCCCCTTCGGCCTGTACCGTGATCTCCTTTGCGTCGTGCTGATATTCCCACGCCACGTCCTCCACGTCGCGGGAGATGGTGGCGCTGAACATGACCACCTGCGTGTCGGCCGGGGTGGCGTTCAGAATACGGCGCACGTCCTTGATAAAGCCCATTTTCAGCATTTCGTCGGCTTCGTCCAGCACGGCGGTATAGACGTTGCCCAGCCATACGGTGCCGCGGTTCATGTGGTCCAGCAGCCGGCCGGGAGTGGCTACCAGAATATGCGGCGTCTTTTTTAAGGCGGTCAGCTGCTTCTGCATCGGCTGCCCGCCGTAGATGGCCACGATATGTACCCACGGCAGATACAGGGCCAGGTCGCGCAGTTCCTGCGTGATCTGCAGGCACAGCTCACGCGTGGGGCATACGATGACCGCCTGCGTGTCCGGCGCTTCGGGGTCCAGCATCTCCAACAGCGGGATGCCGAAGGCGCAGGTCTTGCCGGTGCCGGTGGGCGCTTTGGCGATCACGTCCCGCCCTTCCAGCATGACCGGGATGGTCAGCGCCTGGACCGGCGTCGGCACGTCAAAGCCCATGCGCACGACGGCTTTCAATATTTCCTCACTCAGTTGCAAATCGGAAAAAGAGGCGATTTCGCCTGCCATACCAAAACCTCCCGTTTGGCAAAAATCAATCTTACTCTTCATTTTACCACAGTTTGTCCCGCCGCGCAAGCACCCTTTGCCCGAAAAAACATACAATGGTAGCGAGGGACAAGGTCCCACATCAAACGGGGAGGAGAAATACGTTGAAGGATGAGTTTTTCGGCATCGATTTTTCGGTGCGGCCCTCTGCCGCGTCGGCGGAGGAGGATTGTTCGCTGCCGGTGCTGGTCGTGATCACGCCGCAGCGTCTGTGCGCTCTGTATGAAGCGGAGCAGGCCTTCGCGCAGGGAACGCTGTTCCCGGATCTGGACAAACCGTTTTTGGCTGGGGGTGCGGTGCGTGGATGAGAAGATGATGTGGCGCCGCCGTTTGTCGGCGTACGCCTTTGCCGTATGGGAACTGGAACTGTTTCTCGACACCCATCCGGAAAACCGGCAGGCCATGGAAAGCCGCACCAACTACCGGCAGAAGATGCAGGCGCTCAAAGACGAGTATGAGCAGAAGTTCGGGCCCTACGTCTGTACCGCGGCCGACCTGGACGGCGAAGAGCACTGGACCTGGATCGACGATCCGTGGCCCTGGGATATGCAGGAGGGAGAGTAAACCATGTGGCAATATCAAAAGAACTTGCAGTACCCGGTCAAGATCCGTACCCCCAATCCCAAGCTGGCCAAGCTGATCATCACCCAGTACGGCGGCCCGGACGGGGAGTTGGGCGCCTCGATGCGCTACCTGAGCCAGCGCTACGCCATGCCGTATCCGGAACTCAAAGCGTTGCTGTCCGACATTGGCACGGAGGAGCTGGGGCATCTGGAAATGGTGTCCGCCATGGTGTACCAGCTGACCCGCAATCTGAGCCGGGAACAGATCGAACAAGGCGGGTTCGCCCCGTATTTTGTCGACCATACCGCCGGCATCTATCCGCAGGCCGCCTCCGACCTGCCGTGGCGGGCTGAGTATATCGGCAGTAAGGGCGACGTGCTGACCGACCTGCACGAGGATCTGGCCGCCGAGCAGAAAGCCCGCACCACCTACGACAACCTGATCCGCATGGTAGACGACCCGGACGTGCTGGATCCGCTGCGGTTCCTGCGCGAGCGTGAGATCGTCCATTATCAGCGTTTCGGCGAGGGGCTGCGTCTGGCCGCCGAGCGGCTGAACAGCAAAAACTTTTACGCCTGCAACCCGTCGTATGACCGCGCCTGCAAAAGAGGAGAAAAAATATGACGGTACCGATCGTATATATCGTACAGCCGGGCGATACCCTGTATACGCTGGGCAAGCGTTTTGACACGACGGCGGCAAGGATCGCGCAGCTCAACGGCCTGAGCGAGCCGGACCGCATTTTTCCCGGTCAGCGGCTGGTCGTGACCGGCGACGCGCCTGCCGTGCGCACCTATACCGTGCAGCGGGGGGATACGCTGTATACCATCGCCAAACGGTTTGATACCACCGTGGCGGAACTGACGGCGCGCAACGGCCTGAAAAATCCGGACCTGATTTATCCCGGAGAGGTCCTTCGGCTGTCGTAAATATCACTCCGCAGGCTTGTGCACGGCCGGAATTTCCGGCCGTGCGCTTTTTGCGTAAAAAAGGGAAAGAAAGGATTTGACATTAAAAAAAATTACGGATATACTGAATAGGAATATATGTCCACGAAAGGATCAGGATCCATGGCAAACAATCAGCTGATTATCCGGGGAGCCCGGACGCATAATTTGAAAAATATCGACGTGACGCTCCCGCGGGACAAACTGATCGTATTTACCGGGCTGTCCGGCTCGGGCAAGTCGTCGCTGGCGTTCGACACCATTTATGCCGAGGGGCAGCGGCGGTATGTGGAAAGCCTGTCCTCTTACGCCCGGCAATTCCTCGGGCAGATGGACAAGCCGGACGTGGACAGCATCGAAGGGCTGTCTCCCGCCATTTCCATCGACCAGAAGACCACCTCTCAGAATCCCCGTTCGACGGTGGGAACTGTCACCGAGATATATGATTATCTGCGGCTGCTGTACGCCCGCATCGGCGTGCCGCACTGCCCGGTCTGCGGCCGGGAGATCAGCCGCCAGAGCGTCGACCAGATCACGGCCCGTGTGCTGCAGCTGCCGGCAGGCACGCGGATCCAGATCCTCGCCCCCATTGTCAGAGGCCGCAAGGGCGAATATGCCAAAGAGTTCGAAAAGGCCCGGCAGGCCGGCTTCGTGCGGGTACGGGTGGACGGAGAGGTGCACGACCTGTCGGAAGAGATCCGGCTGGAAAAGAACAAAAAGCATACCATCGAAATTGTCGTCGACCGGTTGGTGATTTCGCCGGATATCCGGAGCCGGCTGGCCGAATCGGTCGAAACGGCCACCGCCATGAGCGGGGGGCTGACCGCGGTGGACGTCGTCGGCGGGGAGGCGATGCTGTTTTCGCAATCCTTCGCCTGCCCGGACCACGACGTGAGCATGGAGGAACTGTCGCCGCGGATGTTTTCCTTCAACAGTCCGTTCGGGGCGTGCCGTACCTGCTCCGGGCTGGGCGTCTGTATGGCGATGGATCCGGATGCCATTCTGCCGGATCCGGCCTTGTCCATCCGGCAGGGGGCGATCCGCGCCTCCGGCTGGCGGTATGGGGAGGACGGCACCATCGCGCAGATGTATTACGAGGGTCTGGCAGCCCATTACGGCTTTTCGCTGGATACGCCGGTCGGTCAGCTGCCGGAGCGCATCCGGCACATCCTGCTGTACGGTACCGACGGGGAAAAAATCAAGCTGGTGCGGCAGCGGGAATACGGCCGCGGCGAGTATCTCGCGCCTTTCGAAGGGGTGCTGCGCAATATGGAGCGCCGCTACCGTGAAAGCGGCAGCGAATGGGCCCGCGCCGATCTGGAAGCCTTTATGTCGTCGCACGACTGCCCCGATTGCCACGGCCGGCGGTTGCGGCCGGAGATCCTGGCCGTCACGGTCGGCGGAAAAAATATCATGGAACTGTGCGAACTGCCGGTGGCGGAAAGCCTTCGGTTCCTGGATCAACTGTCGCTCAGCGCGCAGGACCGGGCCATCGCCGGCCTGATCCTCAAAGAGCTGCGCGCCCGCCTGCAATTTCTGGTCAACGTCGGGTTGGAATATCTGACGCTGGCCCGGGCGGCGGGCACCCTCTCCGGCGGGGAGGCGCAGCGCATCCGCCTGGCCACGCAGATCGGCTCCTCGCTCACCGGGGTGCTGTATATTCTGGATGAGCCGAGCATCGGCCTGCATCAGCGGGACAATGACAAGTTGCTGCACACGCTGCGCTATCTGCGCGACCTGGGCAACACCCTGATCGTCGTGGAGCACGACGAGGACACCATGCGGGCGGCGGATTTCATCGTGGATATCGGCCCCGGCGCGGGCGTACACGGCGGGCAGGTCATCTGTGCCGGCACGCCGGCGCAGGTGGAAGCCTGCCGGGAATCCGTGACGGGAGATTTTCTCAGCGGCCGCCGATCCATTCCGGTGCCGGCCGCCCGGCGCCCGGGCAACGGCCAATGGCTGACGGTGCGCGGCGCGAGCGAGAACAACTTGAAAAACATCGACGTTTCCTTTTGCCTCGGCGCGTTCAACTGCGTTACGGGGGTGTCCGGCTCGGGCAAATCGTCGCTGGTCAACCAGATCCTGTACCGCCGGCTGGCGGCTGTGCTCAACGGAGCCAAAGGCCGGCCGGGCGCCTTCCGCGCCATCGAGGGTATCGAGGCGCTGGACAAGGTCATCGCCATCGACCAATCGCCCATCGGGCGCACGCCCCGGTCCAACCCCGCGACCTATACCGGCGTGTTCAATGACATCCGCGCCCTGTTCGCCTCCACGCCGGACGCCAAGCGCCGGGGCTTTTCGGCGGCGCGCTTTTCCTTCAACGTCAAGGGCGGCCGCTGCGAGACCTGCGAGGGCGACGGCATTATCAAAATCGAGATGCACTTTCTGCCGGATATCTATGTGCCCTGCGAGGTGTGCAAGGGCCGCCGCTACAACCACGAAACGCTCGAAGTGCGCTACAAGGGCAAGAACATCTACGACGTGCTGGAAATGACGGTGGAGGAGGGGCTGGCTTTCTTTGCCGGCGTGCCGAAGATCGCGCACAAGCTGCAAACGCTGTGCAACGTGGGGCTGGGATATATCAAGATCGGCCAGCCGGCCACGACCCTCTCCGGCGGGGAGGCGCAGCGGGTCAAGCTGGCGACGGAACTGTCCCGCCGGTCCACCGGCCGCACGATGTATATTCTGGATGAGCCGACGACCGGCCTGCATACCGCCGACGTCGAACAGCTGATCCGGGTGCTGCAGATGCTGGTGGACGGCGGCAATACCGTCATCGTCATCGAGCACAACCTGCACGTGATCAAAACGGCGGATTATATCGTCGACCTGGGGCCCGAGGGCGGGGACAAGGGCGGCACGCTGGTGGCCTGCGGCACCCCGGAGGAGATCGCACAGGTGCCGGCGTCCTATACCGGGCGCTATCTGGCCCCGCTGCTGCAAAAATAAAACAACGAAAAAAGCGCACCGAGGGACACTTGCCATATAGCAGATGTCCCTCGCGGTTTGTTTACGGTTAGATGTGAATGGATCACAGAATAATCGAAATCCTATATATCACGAGGCAGGGAAAACTCCGCCTCTTTCTTTGTTCAATTGCGATGTGACGCGCTCAACAATATGTTGAAAAGAAAACAACAAATTGATAATTGATTTTGATGAACAGCAGCGATATAATACAATCACACCGGTGAAAAACGGAATGGGGAGAAAGCCATGATAAAATTAAGCACAAAAATTAAAGAACTGCGGTTGCGCGACGGCAGGACTCAGGAAGAGCTTGCCGAAGCCGTTGGCGTTACCGCACAAGCGGTTTCACGTTGGGAGAAGGAAATCTGCTACCCGGATATGGAACTTATTCCGTCGATCGCAAATTACTTTCACGTTTCGATTGACGAACTATTCGGCTATAACAACGACCGCGAGATAAGGCTTTCGGCATATATTGAAAAAATCGATAAAATGCGCGAATACTGCGACGGAGAATTCCAAACCGCCTTGGAAGAACAGGAAACGTTTTTGAGACGCACGCTTGCGGAGTTTCCGAACGAATGGAAATTGCAAATGCGGCTCGCGAGTGTTTTGGGATCGAAAGCGGCAAAAGAAAAGGAAAACGGTGAAGACAGCGGAAAGATACTCAAAGAGGCTATTGCTCTGTTGGAACAGGCGAGCAAGAACTGCGATGATGTCGAGTGGAAGGAAAGTCTTATAGGCCAACTTGTCGCGCAATATTCGGAAATCTGTGACGATGAAAAGCGGGAAAAACTTGCCGCCGAGAGTTCCCCAGTCTTTATCAGCCGGGAGATGATCCGCGCATATTCCAAAGATGAAGAAAAGCACAAGCAGTATACAGCCGAGGCGGTGCTTTCGCTGATTCATTCGGTCGCATGGGTGATCAACTGGAATTGGGCTGATTCCCCTGACGTGTTTATCGCTATGGCAGAGCTTTACAAGGCGTTGTTCGGGGGAAAGAATTACGGACTCTTCAACAGTGATATGTACGAGTTTTACTATCGTGCTGCTTACCAATATGCAAAACAAGGCGATGAGCAGAACACAATAGAGTGCTTTGATCTTGCGTTGCAGCATTTTAACGCTTGCAACACCGCATGGGAGAAGAAAGAAAACAAGCCAACTTCTCCGCTTCTGTCAAGCGCGGTTGCGTTACCTCGACGTTATGTACTGAATAATTCCGGTAATATTATAAGCACTCTTTCCTATTTTCCCGAGGATATTGCTTCTTTGATCAGAAGTAACCCGAAATATGCCTGGCTTTTTGCTAAGCAAAAATAAACAATGAACCGATCGAGACGGGGAGTGATCCCCGCCTCACCGAGCGAAATGCGCTTTTGATGACCGCAGGTTGTCAAAAGCGCTTTTGCGTTAGTTTTGCGGAAAACGAAACGGACTGAATAAAATTGAAAAAACTCGGGACACCTGCTCTATCGCAAGTGCCCCGAAGCAGCTTTT